>JAKDIE010000138.1 GCA_030450655.1 Ruaniaceae bacterium | reverse complement strand
CTCGATGCTGGCGAGCCCAGCCTCACGAGAGGCCTATTAGGCTGGAATCTGACGGTCACCCCAACCGCAACAGCTACGGATGGCTCCGAAAGCATCGAGCTCACGGCCGTCTTCACCTTCGCTGATCCGATTATCTATCTTCCGGTGTCAGCCTGGACGTGCAGTTCTGCTGCTGGCGCCTTCCTCGATGCGGGAAGCCCACTGACCTGCTCCATCCTGTGGGATGTCAGCGGCGACGTCCCGCCGATGAACATTCGACTCTCTCGGGTTGACTCCAGCGATGCACCGGCGGGATCCATACAGCTAAGTGGGGGCGACGTTACAGCCCCTCCGCGCAGCTTCTGACTCTCCTCGCGCGCGCCACGGGTGTGGATGTCAGACCGACGTCCCACCGGGACGATGGCGCAGCACTGTCATCACCCGCTGCGTATCAAGCACCGCGAGATACGGCAGCGGATCAACGTGATTCTCCACCACGAATGTAGTGAGCTCGCCCCGCACGATCTTTACGAGATCCTCCGCCACCCACGGCTTAGCGATGTAGTGGTCCAGGTTGCCCTCATTGAGCGCCCGGATCGTGTCCTCGTGGCCAGCCTGCCCCGTCACCAGGACCCTGCGCGCTCGGCTCAGGCCAGGGTCACTCATGGTGTCGACGAGGAAGTCCACGCCCGTCGTTCCCGGGAGCCTGTGATCGGAGAGAATGAGAGCAACCACGTCACCATCGGCCGCGATCTCCCCCGCCACCGCATAGGCATCGTTCACGTCCTCGGCGATCTCGATGCGGAAGGTCTTTGCGAAGGGAGCCAGGTCCCGCGCCAGAGCGGTGCGCACAGGTGGCTCATCCTCGAGTACCAGAATCGCGAGTTTCATTTCTCCTCCTTGAGTGAACTGCTGATCGGCAGCAGTACGGTAAACACGGTGCGTCCGCGCTCAGACTCGACAGCTATCGTTCCTCCGTGCCCTTCGACCAACGATCGAGTCAGGCCGAGGCCCAATCCCATTCCATAACGGATCGTGCCTTGTTTGGTCGTGAATCGTGGCTCAAAGACGCGTTTCAGATTCTCAGGAGGGATTCCCGGGCCGTCATCTGCGATACTCACGCGCACGTGCGCGGTATCGGCCACCTCCGTCGAGATGGCGATCGTCCCGGTACCCTGCAACACCTCGGCGGCATTGACCAAGAGATTCGTCCACATCTGGCCAAGTTGCGACGGGTGACCCTCGATTGGCGGGAGCGTACCGTAGTGACGTTCGACGTCGATCCCACGCAGCCGATGGGACACCAGCGCCAGCGTTTCGTCTATCGTGACGTTGACATCAACCTCTTCGGCCAGCTCCGCCTCTGGTCTCGCGTAGGAACGCAGCGAACGCACGAGCTCGGCGATACGCGAGGACGCCGTGGTGATGTTCCGCGAGGCCGTTGCTAGGCTCGCGGCGAGCTCGACCACGTGAAGGTCCGCTGGGTTCAGTTTTGATGCGAGGTGTGGATCAGTCACGCCTGCAGCCACGAGCCGGAACGCGAGTTCTGGGTCCTTCGTGCGCGCTTCGATCTCGCGCCGGATCTTCCGCTCCTCTGACGTCGAGAGCGGCGTACGGGTGCGAATCGCATCAGTCACGGTGCGGAGCAGCGGACCTTGAGGGTGAGAGGCCAAAATCGGGTCGATGTCCTCGGCGATGTGGCCTGCGGCAGCAGTCAACGCGGCGACTGGGTTGTTGAGTTCGTGCGCGATGCCAGCCGAGAGCTCGCCGAGAGTCGCGAACTTCGCCTGCGAGACGAGTTCGAGCCGCGCCTCCTCCAACTGCCGTAGCGCCTTCGCGAGCCGCTTCTGCTCCCGCTCCAACCGCAGATTCAGTTCGTTCCGCTCCACCTGAAGCTCCTCGGAGCGCAGCAGGCGCTGCGACAAGCCCCGGATGGCGCTCACGGCGAGACCGGCTGATATCTCGGGATCCCTCCGCAGTGCCGTAGTGAGCTGGTCGAGGCTCAGCAGGATCAACGTCGATTCGGTGGTGGTGGTCGAGTTAAAGAACGCCTGCTTCTCCCCGGCAAGAGAGAGAATTCCAATGATCCGACCCGTGGAGGCGTGGTGAAGTAGCAGGTCCTCCGACGGCGTCGACCGCGTCAGCGCGACCTTGCCCTCGATCAGAATGAAGACGCCGCGGACCTCTTCACCCTGCCGGGTGAGCCTGACTCCCGGGGGGAGGAAGATGCGAGGCCGCGGCTTTGAGAACGCCGAATCGAGTGCTGAAACGAGTTGCTCCGAGAGTTCGTCATCGGACTCTCCCAAGTCGTAGAGCAAATCTGCGCGACTCTCCCCGTGCGCCTGCCTTCCACTCCTGCGGATTGGCACGGGATCCAAGCCGTGCTCAACCATCCAGGTGTGAACCTGGGAGGTAGCGAACTCCGGGACCGTGCCGTGCTTCGCCGGGGTCCGCACGAGCGAGTGAAGATAGCCGGCGTCAATCGCAGGGGCAAGATCGTGATGCTCATCGCGGCTCGTGAGGACCACGTTCAGCGCATCGGAGAATTGCGGGCGAGCGTAGAGATCGGCGAGAGAGCTCGAGGTGTCGAGGTGGTCAGAGTTCAGGATGAAGAACGGTACCCTAACATCCGGACCAACGAGAGCGAGCGCCTCCGCCGGAGTGGAGACTTCGCGGAGATCCGCGTAACCCTTCAGCGCATCGGCGACCTCGGCTGAGCCATCGAAGTGCCCGATGATGAAAACCGTCAGCGTACTCATGTGCCAAGGATCCCCGTCAGCTCCCAGAACGCCGGCATGGCAAACACGAGAAGGATCGCTCCCACAACTCCCACCACGAGGCCGACGATGGCCATCTCCTTAAGTTTGAACGTGCCGGTGGAGAATGCGATCGCGTTCGGCGGCGTGGAGATCGGCATGGACATGCCGAGCGACGTGGACAGTGCCATCACGATGGCGATCAGGATTGGAGAGATGCCGAGGGTCGCGGAGAAGCTCACGGCCAGCGGTACCAGCAGGTTCGCCGTCGCCGAGTGCGAGATCACGTTGGACATGCCGAGCCCGATGAGCGTGAACACCAGCAGCGCCATGACGGTTGCCATCTCCGCCCAGTTGAACGATCCGAGCAGCCACACGTCCAGGCCCGTCTTGCCCACCCCGTCGCCGAGCGCGATGCCGCCGGCCACGAGCCAGAGAACCGGCCAGTCGAGCGCCTGAATGTCGCTCCCGTTCATGACCCGCATGGCCAGGAGCAGGACCACCGGCAGGAATCCAACGATGTTCGAGGAGACGCCATGCAGCGGCTCCGTCATCCACAACGCGAGAGTCAGCCCCGCCACGACGTAGAACACCTTGGCATCGCGAGAGCGATCGAAATCCGCGTCCATATCGAGTGTGATCGGTGAGCCCTTCGGCACCCAGCGGGCGAGAACGAGCCATGCAAAGACCAGCAGCACCAGCATCAGCGGCACCGCCATGATCATCCAGTCGACGAATGAAACCCTGATTCCAGCATTTGCGAGCGTGCCGACTGCGACGGCGTTCGGTGGCGTCCCCACCGGAGTTCCCATTCCGCCGATATTCGCGGCCACGGGAATGCTCAGCGCAAGAGCGGCGCGAGCCTTCTCAGTGGGCATCAGCACGATCAGCGGCATCACGATCGCGAACATCGCCGCGGTGGTGGCGGTGTTCGACATGAACATCGAGAGCACTGCGGTGATGAGCATCATTCCCAGCAGCAGGAGCCGCCCCGAGCGCGCGAAGGGCTTCATGAAGACCGCAGCGATGTTGCGATCCAGGCCGAACTTGGCAGCGCCGTCGGCAATGAGGAAGCCGCCCAGGAAGAGAATGATCACGGGGTTCGCCATCGCCGCGAAGTAGGACGCTGCCGGCGCCGCCTGCTCCCCCACGGGAAGCACGGCGGAGGAGGAGACGAGCAAGACCTCGAGCAGAATCACGAGGGTGGCCGTAGCGAACAGCGGGATGGCCTCGGTGACCCAGAACGCGATCGCCAGCAGGAAGATCGCGAGCATGCGTTCGCCGTCCTCCTCGAGCCCCGGGATGTCCGCGACGAATGGAATCAAGAAGAATACCGCGCCAAGTGCCAAGCCAACCTTCTGGAGGGTCCTGAGCTTCGGGCGCGCACCCGTCAGAGTCGTCATTGAGATCCCGTCTTCGTTGCCGATGAGTCGCTTCATCGTAGGCCTGACCGGACGCGGCGCTTAGGGCTTTCGCCCTATCCGCGCGCGAATCGCGTGTTCCGGGCTACACAAGCCCCAGAAGTCCCCAGAACCACGGCATTACGAAGGCGAGCAGGAGCCCACCGAACACCCCAATGAATATCCCGAGTACCGCCATGCTCTTCATAGGAATCACTCCCGTCGAGAACGCGATCGCGTTCGGGGGCGTCGAGATGGGCATCGAGATTCCCAACGAGCTTGCCAGAGCCAGTATCACCACGAGTATCAGCGCACTCGTGCCGATGGTCGAAGCGAAGCCGACCGCGAGCGGCACAAGAAGGTTCGCGGTCGCCGAATTCGAGATGAAGTTGCCGAGAACGATGGCCACGAGGACGAGCGCCGCGATCGCGGCCACCGTGGGCATGCTGGACCAGTCGAACCATCCCAGTAGCCACTGATCGAGGCCGGTCCGGCCGATTCCGTCGCCGAGCGCGATACCACCTGCAACAAGCCAGAGAACGGGCCAGTCCAGAGCCTGAATGTCCTCGC
The DNA here is from genome assembly GCA_030450655.1 of Ruaniaceae bacterium. Taxonomy (GTDB): domain Bacteria; phylum Actinomycetota; class Actinomycetes; order Actinomycetales; family Actinomycetaceae; genus KH17. The sequence goes on along the minus strand of JAKDIE010000138.1, from coordinate 372 downwards.
CATCCATAACACGTAGTGCAAGGAGGAGGACGACGGGGATGAAACCGACCACGTTCGACGAGACCCCATGGAGCGGCTCAGTCATCCACAGCAGGATCGTGAGCCCGGCCACGAGGTAGAAGTAGGTGGCCGTTCGGGACCGATCAAACGACGCAGTCAACTCCAACGAAATCGTGGTCCGCTTGGGCACCCAGCGAATCAGCAAGAGCCAGGCAGCGGCGAGAAGGATCAGTATGAAGGGCACGGACATGACCATCCACTCCGTGAACGACACCCGTATGCCGTGATTGGCCAGAATGCCGACTGCGATCGCGTTCGGCGGCGTGCCGACTGGCGTGCCGATGCCGCCGATGTTCGCCGCCAATGGGATGG
>JAKDIE010000461.1 GCA_030450655.1 Ruaniaceae bacterium | reverse complement strand
CCGGCCGCCGATACTGAGAGTCAAACAACCATGAGATACACCGTTAACTTGACAGCCCCCCCCCGCGAGCGTGCCCACGCAGTAGTCGGCGGCATAGCATGTGGATGAGGCGGTAAAACGCCAAGCTTAAGGACTCAGCGAGGCATTACAGTCGGTCGCAAACCGGTTATGCAGACGGCTGGGATCTGTTGCTGATTTGGTGATGCTCCTGTCACCTGTGCGGCTGGTCCGGGCTCAGGAGCGGTCCTTCAACGCATCGAGTAGTGTCCCGACGGGAATCAGTGCGATGGCGACGATCGCGATCGACACAGCACACCAGGTGGCGATGATCTGCAGGGTGATTTGAGTCAGCGAGATGCCCGGGTCGGCGCCTAGACCGATCGCGAGGGATGTCGCGATTCCCCAGCCCCAGGTCGCCCCGGGGAGTGACAGGGCGGCCCATTCGGTGAGCTGCATCGTCAGTCTTGCCCGTGAGTGCGCGCCGAATGTTTGGTAGATGGCGTGACGTGTTCGCCGTGCCCGTTGCACTAGCGCCCATAGTGCGGTCAGTGCCACTGTTCCGCCGGCCCACGCTCCGGTGAGGATCCGGTTCGAGTAGGCCGTGGCGAAGTCGAGGCCGTACGTGTTGGTGGACAGGAGTGGTCGAACGATGGCCAAGGTGCCGTCTGGGGCAGACAGTGCCTGGCTCACATAGGTGGGGACGGCCTCAATGTGAGCTGCGTCGGTCCTGACGTGGCACGAGTCCGCCTCACCGGTCAGCAAGGCGGGCAGCATGAAGGAGCCTTCCAGGCCGGCGCTGAGGGCGGCGCGGTCGACGATCACTGCGGTGGCCCGCATGGGGGTCGAGGTTCCGGAGGCGTCGGTTCGCGTGAAGATTGTGTCCTCGCCGTCTGCGAGACCAATCGGGCCTGCTGCGGTGGCAGTGGCCACCAGTCCAGCTCCGGTCGGTTCACGGACATCCAGGAAGGGATAGATTCCGGGCGAGACCTCGCTTAGCGTCGTGAGCGTGCCCGGCGCATTGGCCGGTTCGATCGTGGCAGTGGTCACGGCCACCGCGAACGAGGCCGAAATCCCGTCCGTTTGGCTCAGCCGCTCGCAGGCAGCGACATCGATGCGGGCGCCTGTCTCGTGGGAGGCGGGCTCGATCGACATGACGAATGCTCCCGCGGCGATCCACTCTTCCTCGGCGCGAGAGAGAGTACTCACCTCGAGCGCGTTGGCCAGGCCAACCCCGGTCGTAATCCACGCCACAGCCACGACGATGATGAGGGAGACCCAGCGCCCGGACCGCGCGTTCGCCACCCCCTCCGAGACGGCCAAGCCGACCGGCCAGGGTGACTCGCTCATCGTCGCACCTTCTGACCGGCTTCTGATCGCACCAGCGTCCCATCCACCAGGTGCCAGACGATGTCGCACCGGGCCGCGGCCGTCTCGTCGTGAGTGATCAGCACGATCGTCCGTGACGCCAGTGCAAAGAATGCATCGAGCACCGCAGCGGTGTTCGAGGCGTCCAGCT
>JAKDIE010000137.1 GCA_030450655.1 Ruaniaceae bacterium | reverse complement strand
AGTCCTGCAAGGTCCTCATTCGTGACGCCGCGACCGGCGCGCTCGTGCGCTCCGGCTCCGCGAAGCACCCGGACGGCACCGAGGTGCACCCGAGCGTGTGGTGGGATGCCCTGCTCGAGGCGATTGAGAAGGCGGGCGGGCTCGATGACGTGGCCGCGCTCTCCGTGGGTGGCCAGCAACACGGCATGGTGGTGCTCGATGCCGACGGCGACGTGATCCGCCCCGCGCTCCTGTGGAACGATACGCGCAGCGCAGAGGGCGCCGAGCAACTCATCGCCGAGCTTGGTGCTGCTCGCGGGAATGGGCCCGACGACGGCGCCCGCGTCTGGGCGGAGCAGATCGGTACCGTACCGGTGGCCTCGATCACGGCGACGAAGGTGCGCTGGCTTGCGAACGCGGAGCCCGAGAACGCCGCGCGCGTAGCCGCCGTCGCGCTCCCGCACGACTGGCTGACGTGGATGCTCGCTGGCGGGCCAGCCGCGGGGCTCGCGGCGCTCGCGACGGACCGCTCGGACGCCTCAGGGACCGGTTACTTCTCGACCCCGAACGGCGAGTACGATCGCGAGATCCTCTCCCTGGCGCTGCGGCGTGACGCATCTGAGGTGATCCTGCCGCGCGTCCTCGCGCCCAACGGACTGGCGGGCGTCTCCATTGCTCAGGGGCCGGTGCCCGCTGGCATCAAGCTCGGCCCCGGGTGCGGCGACAACGCAGGGGCGGCCCTCGGCCTCGAGATGGGCGTGGGCGACGTCTCGATCTCGATCGGGACATCCGGCGTCGTGGCCGCCGTGACCGGTGTGCCAGCGGCGGACCCGAGCGGCACGATCGCCGGCTTCGCGGACGCGACCGGCAGCTTCCTCCCGCTCGCGGTGACGCTCAACGGATCGCAGACCCTCGACAAGATGTGCGAACTCCTCGGCGTGGGCTACGACGAATTCGATGAGCTCGCCCTCGCTGGGACGCCGAGTTCTGGCGGCATGACGCTGGTTCCCTACTACCAAGGTGAGCGCACCCCGAATGTCCCGCGCGCCACCGCCTCGATCCTCGGGATGACGCTCGCTGGTGCGACCCGCGAGAACCTCGCGCGCGCGGCGGTTGAGGGGCTCCTGAGTTCTTTGGCGGATGGTGTGGAGGCCTTCGTGGAGCAGGGGCTCGCCGTCGAACGAATTCTTCTGATCGGCGGCGGGGCGAAGTACGTTGCCGTGCAGGAGATCGCGCCGGAGGTGTTCGGGCAGGACGTGTGGATCCCGGAGCCGGGGGAGTACGTGGCGAACGGCGCGGCGCGCCAGGCCGCGTGGCTCGCGCTGGGCGAGCTGCCGAAGTGGGACGTCTCCAACGCCCGGAGAGTCTCGGGCGAGGCCCGCCCGGCGATCCGTGAGGCGTACGCCGCCCGCCGCCACCTCTTCGCCGAACGCTGAGCCGGGGCGCCTGAGGTGGAGCGTCGTTCCCTGTTGAACTGTCCCCGTTAAGCTGAGCCGTGATCGCTGTCCGCGAGCGCTCGGTTGAGAGCACGCTCGATCTCGGGGAGTTCTTCCGAGACCGTGACGCGGATGATTGATGCATTGACTGTCATGTATCCGTGGACGATCCGATTTCGCATCCCGCGCATGAGCCCCCATGTCGCGCCAAAATAGTCGTCCAGGGTCGATGCCGGAAGCCTGTTCAGAGAATCAATCATTGCAGCGAGGCGAAGAGCGATTGCGTCGAGGATGGCCTCATCGCTGAGATCGCGGGCCGAATAGGCCTGCGCCGTCGTGAGGTGCAGAAGCGCTTCCTTGAGAAGTTCGTTGTTCGTGCGGCTCACAGGGGCACAGCTTCCTTGAGGATCTCGGCCTCGAGATCGGTTCGGATGGCATCATCCAACACGATTTCAACGGGGGCGCCGATGAGCGCTTCCAGTTCGTGCTCGACCTTGGACTGTGCGAGCATTCCAAGACTGCGGGGTGCGGATACGAGAAGATCGATGTCGGATCCGTCGACGTCCTCTCCGCGGGCGGTTGAGCCGAACACGCGAGGATTAACAAGTCCAGCTGATCGCAGGATCGTCAACGTTTCAGCACGTGCCTTGCGGAGTGCGAGTCCATTTGGACCAGAGCCGTGAAACCGAAGGAGTCGACTGATTTCAGGCTGGCTCCGCCCAACGGTGGACGCGATTTGGCGCTGGGACATGCCGGCCGAGTGAGCTTCCCGAATCGCCGTGACGAGTTCGTAGCGACCGCGTTCCATCATCTCGTCGGCGTGGCGAACCCGCTCGCGTAGCTGTGTGACATCCATGTACCCATGATAGCAATTGCTATCATCTTTGGGGAGCCTTGTTGAGAGTCTTGGTTCGACGTCGCGAGGCTGGGTGCCGCTACCAACCAGGGGCGCCCACGCTAGGGGTTAGTGGAGCGATGAATCGGGGCTTGTCGCGCTCCAGCGGTGGAAGGGGACAACCAGCCCAGCCCGCGAGGGGGCGCAGGCGAACGGCCCGGCCTCGGCCACGGCGGCAGGATCGAGTGGCACCACCCGAACGAGTTGGAGTTCCTCCCCGGCGATGCCTGCACGTATCGTGAGCGCGTCGCCCGAGCGGCTCACGCGCACGAGAATCCGCTGGTTGAGCCATCCGGGCACCGGTGCGAGTGACCAGTCCGAGCGGCCCTGGGTGACCACCGCGCCCACCTGCGGACGACCATCGGCGTACTCGACGCTCGCCTTCACCCAGTGCTCGTCGGAGACCCGGACGAAGAGTCCTGCCTGATCGAATTGCGCGGAGAACTCCGCACTGAACTCGACCTCCATCGCACTCTCGTTGGGAAACGCCGTGATGAGGGCGTGCTCGCTCGCGTGGACGAAGCCATATGAGGTGAGCCGCCACGCATCGCTTCCTTCGACCGGTGTGACGAGTAGATCGCCGTCCGAATCGATGGCGCTGGCGGGAGCATTCGTCCACTTTCCGGCGGACCACGGGATGCTAGTCATGATCACACTGTGCCACACAAGGGAACTGGATCGCCTCGATCCACCGCTGGTCTTGACGCTCACGGATCTCGCGGTGACACGAGTCCCCTCGGCATTCCCGTACGGTCTCGTACACCGCAGTAGCCTGAGTCGCCCGATTGAGCCGGTCGTGACTAGGTATCGTCAGCATTGGCACAGCGGTGCTTGGTGGCACGTTGCCGAGCATGGGCGCGAGCGTCGCCTTCCCGGCGATCGTGTCGCTACTGCTCGTGGGGGCCGGTGGTGCGATCCTCGCGGTTCGTAGGAACCGCGTTATCGCGTAACCGAGCGTGGAAGAGGCGGGGGGTGAAGGGGGCGCCCCCGCCTCTTCCACGGACATCAGAACTATACTCGGAATGACTCAGAGGGTTTGTAGCCGCGCTGCCGGCAGCTTGCCCCCGATATTTCGGTGAAGATTCAGCGAGGTGTCCGTGAAAGTCATCGCGATACTAACCGTGGCAGTGCTGACACTCGTCGCTTCGTGCGCCAACGGGCATTCCGCAGGCGGTGGCAAGCCTGATCCTCATGCAGTCCTGCACGCGGCGACGTGGGAGCCGCTCGAGGTATATCCGCTCGGCGAGATCGCCGAATACGGCAACGGATTCGCGGCAACCATCACGGACGTGCGTGAACTCGAAATCGCGCGACCGCCCCGATTCGACTCCGATCCCATGGTCCGACACCTCGATCGTTATGCGCAGGCCACCCTGAAGCTCACCAATAACAGCACCGTGCCATTCGAGTTAGCGACGATCGCGCTCGCCGCCGATAGCGCAGAGCGATTCGCAAACATCCTGTACCCGGAGGAGTCCGGCCTCGACCCGTGGCCGGCTGGCACGCTATCACCAGGCGCTACGGCAGCTTTCACGTTCGGCATCGGTCTGCTGGACCCCGAGAACGTCACCATACAACTGCGATTGCCTTTGACCGACGACGACCAGTTCGAAGCGATCTTCGCGAGCAGCAAAGCGTTTGCGCGCAACGCTGAGCCTGGCCCGGGCACCGCGGGCGAGGGGAACACCGCGCAGTTCGGCCAGTACCTGACCTGGGACAACGGCATCTCGATCGCGGTCAGCGAAGCGAAGCCGTTTGTGCCGGGCGGCGTCGCTTTCGTGTTCGATAACGAGGAAGCGGCCCACTACCTCATGTTCACGGTGCGGGTAGTCAATGGCAGTACGGGAGCCTTCGACGCGCTCAATGTGGACGTGCGCGCCTACCAGGATGGGCGTGAATTGGAAGGTTTCGTGGATCTGGACAACGGCCTCGGCATCGGTCCGGAAGTGTGGTTGATGCAAGGTGGCGGCGCTGGGCAGTTGGAGTTCGGTTACGGGGTGGCTCGCTTGGACGGGATAACGCTCGAGGTGCGCCCCACCCACGACGACGACGCGGGCTACTTTTCAGATTGACCCAGCTTTCCCGGACTCGCGTCGCCGCTCGCGGAATTACGGGCGCATCGCGAAGCGCTCGAGGAGGGCCGAGTCCCCGGAGACGATCAGCACGTCGTCGGCATGGATCCGTGTCTCGGCGGTCGCATACTCGAACGGGTCACCGGGCGACTTCACGCCGATCACGTTGATGTCATACCTCTTGCCGATCTTGCTCTCGCCCACGGTGAAGCCGTGAGTCTCGCGCGGGGGCCGCATCTTCACGATCGCGAAGCCGTCCTCCATCTCGATGTAATCCATCATCCGGCCGGAGACCATGTGCGCCACGCGCTGCCCGGCGTCGGTTTCGGGGTACACCACGTGATGCGCGCCGATCCGCTTCAGGATCCGCCCGTGCTCGGCCGAGATGGCCTTCGCCCAGATATCCGGCGTGCCGAGATCCACGAGATTCGCAGTGGTGAGCACCGAGACCTCGATCGAGGTTCCCACGCCGACGACGGCCACGGGGAAGTCCGCTGCACCCAACTGTTCCAGGGCCAATGGGTTTGAGGCGTCCGCCTCGACGATGGGGATACGCCCGGACCACCGCTCTACCTTGCGGGGATCATTCTCGACCGCGAGAACCTCCCGACCGATCCTGTCCAGGGTCACAGCGAGGGCGGCGCCGAAGCGGCCCATTCCGATCACGAGGGTGCCGCCGGGTTTGGTTGACTCAGCCA
>JAKDIE010000136.1 GCA_030450655.1 Ruaniaceae bacterium | reverse complement strand
CCTGGTCGAGAACCCAGTCCGCGCCCCGGGGCCCTCCCATCTCCTCATCGGACACCGAGACGAAGCTCAGTGTGCCGGCGAGGGGAAGATCGAGCCGGTGCGCCAGCACATACGTGAAGAGCGCGGCGCCGAGGCCGGCCTTCATATCACTGGCGCCCCGGCCACGAAGGAACCCGTCCACAACATCGCCCGCGAAGGGCGGGAACGTCCATCCACTCACATCGCCCACGGGAACCACATCGTGGTGCCCCGAGAGCACCAGGTGACGGCCGTTCGCGCCACTGCCTGGGCGGTGCGAGATCACATTCAAGCGACCGTCCCCGGCATCGTGGATCGTGGAGGCGATCCCCTGCGCGCGCAGGTAGTCGTGAATCCACGTGGCGACCTCGGTGCAGTCTCCCGGTGGGTTCTCGCTCGGGATCTTGATCAGGTCTCCGGCAAGCGTCAGGAGTCCGTCCTGACACTCGCCGATCGCCTGTACGAGACGCTGTTCGTCACCTGTGAGGGATGGCATGGGTGTTTCCTACTCTCCGACCACGGACATCTGGGCGTAGCGGATGATCCCGTCCGGGTACGAGGTGTAGCCCTCGATGCCGGAACTGTGGACCACCACGATGTTGTACTCGTAGAGGTAACCCCACGGAGCGGCCTCGTTCACGATCTCCTGCATGCGCGAGTAGGCCACGTTGCGAACCGACTGATCGGGCTCGGTAGCGGCTTCCTGCCAGAGCTCGTTGAACTCGGCATCGCGGAAGTTCATGTAGTTGGAGGTGCCCTCCTCGGTGAAGAGGAGACCGAAGTGGTACTGCGGGTCATTCGTGAAGGACGTCCAGCGGCTGATGTACGACTGCACCTCGCCGGTGGCGATCGCCTCGAGGAATTGCGGGCGTGCCATGTTCTCGATGTTCATCGTCACGCCAATCTTGGCGAGCTCGGCTTGGATGAGAACGGCGTCGTCGTTCCAGTCGTTGAAGCCACTGCCGAGCACGAAGTTGAACTCGAAGCCATCGCCCATGCCCGCCTCGTCGAGAAGTGCCTGCGCCTTCTCGAGGTCATAGCTGACGTCGTACGACGAGTCATCGAATCCCGGCATGGAACTCGGGATCGCCGAGGTCATCGGGCTGGCCTGCCCGAGCATCACGTCGTTGATGAGCTTGTCATACGGGATCGCGTGCACGATCGCCTGGCGGACGAGCGGGTTGTCGAAGGGCGCGACACTGTTGTTCATCGCGAAGAAGAGGATCTTGTTACTGGCGCGCGAGTCCACCACGATGTCATCGCGGCCCTCGAGGCCCACGATGTCCTTCGCCGGGAGTTCCAACGCCATGTTGACGTCACTGTTCGAGACCAGCTGCACGCGGCTCGACGCCTCGGCGATGAACCGCATCGTCACTGTCTTGATCGCGGCCGCCTCACCCCAGTAGTCGTCATTCCGTTCGAGGATCGCCTCGGTGGAGGGGTCCCACTTCTCCACGGTGTACGGGCCGGTGCCGGAGGTGTTGGTGGTCAACCAGTCGGTGCCACCGTTCTCGTTCACCTCTTCGACGTCGACGATCGAGAAGTTGTACTGCGGAAGGATCTGCAGGAAGAGGTGGTTGGGCGCGGTCAACGCGATCTCGACGGTCGAATCATCGATCTTGGTCACTGAGTCGATGCCCGCGAGGTTGTAGAGGAAGCTCGCGGAGGAGGAGTTTGCGATCAGATCGAAGCTGCCCACCACGTCATCCGCGTTGAGCACGGAACCGTTGTGGAAGGTCACGTCATCACGCAGGTGGAACGTGTAGACGGTGCTGTCCTCCGAGACCTCCCATTCTTCGGCGAGCATCGGCACGAGCTCGTCGGTCTGCGAGACCCACTTGCCGTCCACCTCTGCACGCCCGTACGTCACGAGCTGGTCGTATGCGGCCACCACGAACGTGTCCGAGGTGACATCGCTGGCCTCGTAAGGATTCAGCGTGCTGCCGCCCTCGGAATAGGCAACGGTAATCGTGGCGGCAGTATCGACGCCGCCGGCCGTGCCGTCAGTTGCCGTGCCACCCTCCTCGGATGTGGCTGGCGCGGGCTCCTCGTTCGCGCTCGGCGCGCATCCTGACAGGGCCAACGCGAGACCGATGGTGAGCGCCGCAAGCGGCTTCTTCCATGATTTCATTGGTCTTCCTTTCTCGCTATGTGAAGAAATCTGTGGGTTGTCACTTGACCGCGGTGGTGCGAAGGCGGGGATCGAGCACGTCCCGCAAACCATCGCCAAAGAGGTTGAATCCGAGGATCGAAGTCGCGATCGCGATTCCCGGGAAGGTGGACAGCCACCACTCGCCGGAGATGATGTAGCCGCGTGCGTCCGCGATCATCACGCCCCATTCGGGCGAGGGCGGCTTGGCGCCAAGTCCGATGAAGCTAAGTGACGCCGCGGTGAGGATCGCGTATCCCATTCCGAGGGTCGCGCGCACGGCGATGGGGGACATCGCGTTGGGGAGCACATGGCGCATCAGGATCTGGCGGTCCTTCAGCCCGATCGCGCGCCCCGCCTCCACGAACGGCCGCTGGCTGAGCGAGACCGTTTGGCTGTACATGATGCGCGCGAACTCGGGGATCCCCACGATGCCGACCGCTATCATCGCGCTGGACATGCCCGGGCCGAGCGCGGCTGCGATCGCCATGGCGAGGACGAGGGACGGGAACGCGAGGATCGCGTCCATGACGCGCATGATGATGCCTCCGGTTACTCCTTGGAAGTACCCGGCAATGGCGCCGAGCGGCACGCCGATCAGGAGCGAGACGGACACTGAGATGAGGCCCATCCAGAGTGAGATGCGCGCACCGGCGAACACGCGGGCGAAGATGTCACGCCCAAAGTTGTCCGTGCCGAACGGGTGCTGCAGCGAGGGTGTGTCGAGCAGCGGGCCCACGCCGGTCTCGGTGGGGCTGAACTGCCAGATCAGGGGCACCAGGAGTCCACCCAGCGTCCACAGCAGGACGAAGGCCAGGCCCACCATCGCCAGACGGTTCGAGGCAAGCAGTCTCCAGATCGGCGTCGGCCGGTAGACGGGCATCGTGGAGCGAATCGCGGCGCTAGACATTTCGAATCCTCGGGTCCAGGCGGGCATTGGTGATGTCCACGATGAGGTTGACGAAGAGGTACACGAGTGCCGCGATCAGGGTAAATGCCTGCACGGGCGCGTAATCGGTGGCCATGATCGCATTCGTGACGTACGAGCCCACACCCGGCCCGGCGAAAATCGTCTCGGTGATGACTGCCCCGCCGAGCATCTGCCCCACCTGGAGGCCGATCACCGTCACGATGACCGGGGCCGCGTTCTTCATCGCGTGTTTCCAGATGACAACTCGCGGCGCGAGCCCCTTCGAGTGAGCCGTGCGCACGTAATCCTGGCCCAGGGTCTCCAGCATCGTGGAACGCATCATCCGCGCCGTCACCGCCATGGAACCCAGCGAGAGGCAGATTGCGGGCAGCGCAATCGATCTCAGCGAGCCGATGAGACCTTTCATGTCTCCACTCAGGATCGAGTCGAGGATGTACAGGCCCGTGATCGAGGTTGGCGGATTCACGCCGGAGGGAACGCGGCCCATCGGCGCGGGTGCCCAGCCGAGCGCGGAGTAGAACAGCACCAGCAGCAGGAGTCCGAGCCAGAAGAGCGGCATCGACGCGCCGATCAGCGCGATCACGCGGCTCGCCTGATCGATGAACTTCCCGCGGCGCACCGCCGAAACCACGCCCAGCGGAATGCCGACGACGACGGCGATGAGCAGGGCGGTCAGGCCTAGTTCGATTGTTGCTGGGAGGCGTGCGGCGAGGTCTTCAGCGACAGGATGCCCGGTGTGCCAGGCGAGGCCGAAGTCGCCGCGGAAGAGGTTCCCCACGTATGTGATGAACTGCTGGCCCAGCGTTTGGTCGAGTCCCATCTCGACACGGATCTTCTCAACGGTCTCGGCGGACGCCTGCTCGCCCGCGATCGTGCGCGCTGGATCCCCGGGCAATATGCGCGTCAGGAAGAAGATGCCGATGAGCACGCCGAGCAGCGTGGGGATGATCGCCAAGATGCGGCGAGCGATATCTTTCATCGCGGCCCTTTCGCTCGGTGGCCTCTTCTAGTGGGGCTTATCATCCTGAGGAATGACCAGATTGCGCAATGCTTTCCCACTATCTGGGGTAAGATCTCCGTTAATCCCACCTACTGGACGGAGTCCTTCGTGGCAGTGCGGCCCTCCGACGATGTGTCCCGCCCCCATCTCGCTGGTGGTCCGGGATCTCCCTTGCAAACAGTTGACCGTGCGTTGGAGATCCTCTCGTCGTTCGACGAACTCCGCACGGACTGGGGCGTATCGGAACTCGCCCGCAGCTTCGGCCTATCGGTCTCAACCGCACAGCGACTCCTCGCGAGCCTGAGTATTCGCGGTTTCCTCTACTGCGATCCTGTCACCCGCCGCTACCGCCTCGGCCCTGCGGTCTGGCGGATGGCGTCTCTGTGGGAGCGCACTGGTGGGCTCGCCGCCCTGTGTTACGGGCACATCCGGGACGTCGCCCACGCCACCGGAGCGAACTGCATTGTGGCCGTGCCGGACGGCGCTTACCTGCGCTGCGTGGCCTCGTCCGATGGGAACACGGGACCAATGCGTGCCCAGAGTTCCGAAGGCGAGCTCTATCCCGCTCACGCTGGAGCGACATCGCGGGCCTACTTCGCGTTCCTCTCGACCCATGAACGGCGGGACATCTTGGCGGCTCTACCCCTCGCGAAGTACTCACGTCACACGCTCACGGACGTGACGCGAATCGAGGCCGAGTTTGATGTGACGGTCGAGCAGGGATGGGCGTTCTCCAATGGCGAGTTTGACGCCAGTACGCAGGCGCTCGCGGTGCCCGTCATGGCGCACAATCGCCCGGTCGGGTCACTCTCGCTCGGGCAGCGGAAGACTCCGGGCAGCACCGACCTCATGCAGCATCTCCCGCTTCTCCTCGACACCGCTCGGGAGCTCGGAAACTCTCTCAGCTCGCGCCGACCGCGCCACGCATAGCCCCACCAATCGTCGTCGGCCCCCTTGTGCCGTAGCCTCGTTGCCATGGCACG
>JAKDIE010000135.1 GCA_030450655.1 Ruaniaceae bacterium | reverse complement strand
TGAGCAGGGATGAGAACAGCGGGTTGTCCTCGGCGTGGTGGCCGTGCGCCGCAACATGCACGATGTCCGCAATGGCGAGTGCGTGCGCGGTCTCGGCCGTGCTGGACGGGAGCTCACCCGATTCGGTCGCAACGCCCGCCGCGTTCCAGATCCTCGCGATCTCGACGGCCTCGGGGACGCCCCGGCGCACGTTGGGGCCCGCCACCACGCCCGCGGTTCTCGCCTCCACCACGGCGTCTCGGCTGAGCCGCGCCCACACCGTGGCCGAAGGCGCCACCGTCACGGGACGCCCCTGCACCCCCGGCAGCGCAAGCCAGGGAACCGCGTGCAGGAGATCGTTCGGGGCGATGATGAGTTGCTCGGCCCCGCCAAGCGCCGCAGCGAGCGGACCGATGATCAGGCCACTGAGCCGATCGGCAGATTTCGCCACGGCACCCCGCAACTGATCGCGCAAATCGGTGCGCGTGTACGCGAATGCTGCCCCTCGCAGATCGCGGCGCAGCGCCCGTACCGCCTCGCGCAGCGGGGTGGTCTCACCCAGTTCCACTAGCAGTTCACCCGCAGGCCCGACGACGATCGCGTGGCAACGCTCATTCGTCGAGGCAAAAGCAACATATCCAGTCTGCATCGGGAGCTCTCGCGCCAACTCGTCGATCCCGATCGGCTGATCGAGCTCTCCCCCGCTTGGTTCCTGCTGCCATGTGGCCAGTGAAATGGCGCGTTCGAGCGCCACGATCTCCTGCGCGCACGCGGCCGGGTCGAGTTCCGCCACGGGAGCGACCCCCGAGCGTAACCATCGCAGGCGCCCTAATAATTCGCTCAGCTCGGCACCTGCAGGGGCGCTCGGCGCAAGACTCCGCTGCGACGCGGCGCGCCACCTCTCAATCGTCGCAAACACTCGTTCGCCGCTGCGCGTCACGAGCGCGCGCCTCAGATCGAGCGCTGCGGTGGGCGCCACGTGCTGCGCGAGCGCGGCGCGCACCTCGAGACTGCGCATGGTTCCCTGAGTGCTGGCGCAGAGGCGACTCGATTCCGTCACCGCATCGGAGAAGGCGGCGCCGTCGCCACGACGATCAGCGAGCCGCGCCCGCACGTGGAGTTCGTGAAGCCGCCGCGATAGCAGCCCGACCCCCGATGAGGACACCTGCTTCAGCTCGCGGTCGCAGGCAGCGAGTTCTCCCAGCGAGAGCCGCGCCTCTGCACGCACGAGAGCCGCATCGACGACGTCCGCATTGGCATCGGACTGCACTCCACTCCACCGGAACGAAGCCTCCAGAGCACGCTCGAGATTCACTCCGTCCCGCACATCGATCCCTGCGATCAGAAGCGCAGCGGCCTCCCGGCGCTCCTCCGCCGCCAACAGTTCGAAGACCTCGTATGCCTGCGCAGCCAACTCTCTGGCGTGAACGGATAGGCCATCGAGGAGCGCGCAACGAGCCAGGTTGATGAGGATGTCGCCTTCGTCCATGTGCTGCCTACTGGCCCGAGCCGCGCCGAGCGCCACCGTGAGCGTCTCGCGTGCCTGGTCCACCAGACCGGCCTCCAGGAGCACGGCGCCGAGGTCAAGCTGTGCCCGCTCGCGAGCGACCTCAACTGGCATCTCATCGGCGGCGACCATCAAGCGCAGGGCCTCGGGCAGGTCACCGGCGATGTACGCCGCGCACCCGAGGTTGTGGGTGGCCTTGAAGAGGTGGACCGGTAGCTGACGCTCGCTGGCGATTTTGCGCGCCCCCTCGAGGGTGCTCCGCGCCTCGTCCACCCTGCACAGCGACAGTTCTGCCAAGCCGAGAGTGATGAGGGTGGAGCACTGCTCCACCGGGCCGATGTGATCGAACAGCGCAACCACCTGCCGCAGCTGTTCACCCGCGGCCTTCCAGAGTCCCGAGCGCGCGTCGATCACGCCATGCTGAATGTGCGTGAGCGCAACGAGATCGGGGGCGTCGAGGCGCCGGGCAGCGTCGGTGGCGGCCGCCAGCCGCGCGGCGGCCGCCGGGTACCCACTCAGTTCGAGATCGGTGAGGGCCGAGGTGGTATCGATCCTGATGGCGATCCGCTGCGCCGCGGCGTCGGCTCGGTCCGCGAGCAGCGTGCGGGCTGCGTCCAGGGTCTCGGCGGCGTGGGCAAACTGACCGATGTCATTCTGGCGCCTGCCCTCGGTCCAGAGCCGTTCGGCGACATCGACCGCGTCCTCCATCCGGCGCCCGCTCAGAGTTCGATCGCTGGGGTGATGATCGTCCGGATGCCCTGCTCGCTTGGGCGCAACACAAGATGCACGAGACCCCGCCGGATGGCGCGGAACTCGAACCGGCCGTTGCTATCCGTGTGGGCGAAGCTGCTGCGGTGCTGCTCACGCAACTCCACCTCGACCGGCTTCACCGAGACCCAGCCCGTGACATCCACCGTATCGGGGCCCACCTCATCGATATCCAGCATCGTGGTGACCGAGCTCGTTTCGAATGTCACAGAGGTGGCTCGTTCGTAGGTACTCCGCACTGCCGCGAGCGCCTCCGACTCCTCGACGATCCGGGCCACCTCGGCTTCGAGAAGCGCCACGCTCATTGCGAAGCCGATTCGATCGGTGATCCCGTCCGGGACCGGGTCCTTCGCATCCCACATCTCGCGCAAGGACTCGAGGATGCGCGCGTCCTGCTCATCGAGCGGCTCGAGGGCCATTCGTTCTTCTTCGTTCATCGTGATCCCCCAAGATCGAATGCCGGATCGGACAAGAGCGCCGTGCGGAGTGCTGCCAGGCATCGGCCCCTCGTGGGCCCGATGCTCCCCACCGGCATGCCGAGCGCTGCGGCGATCGTTGCGTAATCGGGCGTATCGGCGAAGGCGATCACGCGCAGCAGGTAGCGGCAGCGCTCCGAGAGTTGTGCCACGTGCCGCCAGAGAATTTCACGCTCGGCAACCTCGAGGACCTGTCCAAGCGCGTCATTCGATTCCGCCGCTGCGGGCTCGGGCGCCTCGGGAGCCAACTCCTCGCGCAGACCGCGCTGGGCGAGCCGCCACGCCTCCCTGCGGGTGGTGGTCATGAGCCACTTCAGGACGGCTCGCGGGTCACTGATCTGCTCGGACTTCTCGACGAGCCTGAGCCACGCCTGTTGGACCACGTCCTCTGCCGCACTCGTGCTGAGCCCCTGCCCGCGCGCAAGGTGCCAGAGCACGGGCGTGACCCGCTCGACGAACTGCGCCATCGGCGCCGCGTCTCCCTCGCGATACCGCGAGAATGCGCGTGCAGCAAGGTCCACGAGGTCCACCGGCTGACCAACGGCGCTCACCGCAAGCCTCCGCCCTCGCACAACTCGTCCACCAGAGCCCGCGCACGGGACGATCTGCCGCTGGACGCCGGCGCGATCCCTGTGCTCTCGGCGAGGCGTTGCGCCAACTCTCCCGCGAAGAGCGGAGCCGAGAATGACGTGCCGCTCCTGATCCCGAATCCGCCGGCGTAGTTGTCAACATCCGAGGTGCCCCGCACGGGCGCCGCTGCCGGCCGCGCGCGGGCACTGGACTGGGCGGCAGCATCGAACGTCGTCGGCATCGTGCTCACGATCGCGGTGCCCGGCCGATAGGTGCGGACCCACTGCCCGGTATTGGAGAAGTGAGAGACGGTTTGCGAGCCTGGGTTGGACGCGCCAACGCTCACGAGCGGTGCGCAGTTCTCGCGCGGTGCCGTTGTGCAGAGCGCGGCGGGCCAGAACTCGACGTCGGAACCCCCGTTTCCCGCGCTGGCGACGATGGTGACGCCCGCCTCGGAGAGTGCGCCGATCGCCGCATTGAGGCCGGCGGTGTCGCTGACTGTATCGGGGGCCTCGTGGTAGAAGCCCATCGAGAGATTGACGATGTCGAGCGGCGGTTCGTCAAGCGCACCCGAGAGCGAGAGCATGTGGCGCTCGTGGAGGCCCTGCAGCGCGGCGATGAGATCCGCCTCATCACAGGCGCCGTCTCCGTACATGACCGGCACCGAGATCAGGTGCGCGGACGGGCACGCGGCGCGGATGATCCCGGCGATGAAGGTGCCATGCCCGGCCATCGGGTCCAGGGACTGATTGATCTGGTCGAGGGTGATCCCGGTCAGTTCGGGATCGTCCTCGGGCGCGAATCTCAGGCCGATAGCGGCGCCGTGCAGCCGCAGATCGCGCGTCACGTTGTCATCGAACCACGGGTGCTTCCCGAGCCCGGTATCGAGGATGGCGACCGTGGGCCGGACGGCATCGGGCAAGGCGTTCGGAGTTCCTCCGGGCCACGCAACCGGCATCCGGCCGTCGGGCGCACCAGGCGCCCCGCCTCCCACGCCGGAGACGTACCCCACGCCGGAGACGTAGCCGACTCCGGAGACGTAGCCAACGCCAGAGACGTACCCAACCCCGGACACGTACCCCACGCCGCTCAAGCCGCCGGCCATGAGAACGTGCGAGAGCGAGAGCGATTCCGCCGCCTCCAGGTTGGCCTCGCGCGCCTCACTCAAGAGCTCCCACGCATCCGGTGCGGGGCCCCCCTTGAGAGGGACGATGTCGATGCGCGACTGGGGAGCGATCCCCAGCGTCGCGAGCGGCACCTTGCGCGCCCGCTCCACCTTCGCAGAGCTGAATGACCGCCGCGAAAGCTTCATCCCCAAGCGAGAGGCCAACGCGCTCAACTCACGGACGGATCGCAACGATGCGGCGCCGGAATCCGCGGACGCCTCGCCGCCCACGATCAGGCGGCTCGCCGAGTAGAGGGTTGCGGTTCCCGCAGCGCTCTGCGCGGGAAGCGGCCGCAGGGAGAGGCGGCGCACCGCCGTCTCGGGGACCGCGAACGCCGGCGCTCGGCGGCGCCAATCGTGCCCGTTCGAGGTGTGGGTTGCCGGGGTGTCATTCACGTGTGCCTCCTCGAGGGATTGCGGTCCATGCTAGTGATCGCGGGGGATTCTGGGAACAGTCTTCGCATCGCACGTTCCCGTCACGGGATGCGCAGCGAGTTGGCGATGTCGAGATCGAGAGCCGCCACCAGGCTCATGCAGTGCTCGCGGAGCACGAAACCGGGCACATCTGCGGAATCCGGGCGCCCGGTGGCGAGCGAGGCGATCGAGGCGCCCTTACCT
>JAKDIE010000460.1 GCA_030450655.1 Ruaniaceae bacterium | reverse complement strand
GAAGAGCACCACGAACGCATCCGGTTCGGACCAGAAGGCCTGAGAACAGCCTCGCTCCCCAGGTGGTTGCCCGTCCACACGCGCCGGGCAACCACCACATCAACAGACTGAAGGAAACACCATGACGTTCGATCCCACCGCTCCCTATCTCAACCCGTCTCTGCCCGTCCAGGAACGTGTAGCGGATCTGCTCGGACGGATGACCTTGCCCGAGAAGATCGGGCAGATGATGCAGATCGACGCGCGCGGCGATCTCGAGACCTTCGTTCACGAGCGCACGGTTGGCTCGATCCTGCACACCTCACCGGCGCGGATCCTCGAGGCGTACGAACTCGCGCAGCGCACGCGGCTGCGCATTCCGCTGCTGATCGGCGAGGACTGCATTCACGGGCACTCCTTCTGGCCCGGCGCAACGATCTTCCCCACCCAACTGGGAATGGCGGCGTCCTTCCACCCTGAGCTGATCCGGAAGTTCGCGCGCGCAACCGCCGTGGAGGTTGCCGCCACGGGCACGCACTGGACGTTCTCTCCCGTGCTGTGCATTGCCCGTGAGCTGCGCTGGGGGCGGGTCAACGAGACGTTCGGCGAGGACGGGTACCTGATCGGCGAACTTGCCGCCGCCGCCGTCGAGGGCTACCAGGGCGATGGTCTCAGCGACCCCACCGCAATCCTGGCCACAGCGAAGCACTTCGCAGGATACAGCGAGACCCAAGGCGGGCGGGACGCGTCCGAGGCGGACATCTCCCAACGCAAGATGCGCGCCTGGTTCCTGCCGCCCTTCGAGCGGGTAGCGCGCGCCGGCTGCGCCACCTTCATGCTCGGCTACCAGACCACTGACGGCGTCCCGGTCACCCTCAACGAGTGGCTACTCACGGACGTGCTTCGCGGAGAGTGGGGGTACACGGGCACGCTGATCACGGACTGGGACAACGTGGGCCGGATGGTGTGGGAGCAGCGGATCCAACCGGACATCGCCCACGCGGCGGCCGCCGCCACGAAGGCCGGCAATGACATGGTCATGACTACGCCCACGTTCTGGGAGGGCGCCCAGCAGGCGATCGCACAGGGGCTCCTCACCGAGGACGCCTTCGATCGCGCCGTGACCCGCATCCTCACGCTGAAGTTCGAGTTGGGGCTCTTCGAGGATCCCCGCCTTCCCTCCGAGGAGCGGATCGACCAGGTGGTGGGATCGCACCAGGACCTCAACCTCGAGGTTGCCCGCGAATCCCTCGTCCTCCTCGAGAATGATGGCACGCTACCGCTGGCGGCGCCGCTCACAGTCGCTGTGGTGGGACCTGTGGCCGACGACGTGGATTGCCTGCTCGGCGACTGGGCCGGCGCATCCGGACAAGCAGATCTTCCGGGCGGGCAGCCCCGCGAGATGTCCACAACTCCGCTGGACGGCATCCGGGCGCTCATCAGCGAGCGCGGCGGGCGGGTCACCTACGCGCGCGGCGCCAACATCGTGGACGTGCATCCCGATCCCGCTGGAGCCACCTATCCGGACGGGCAGCCCCGCA
>JAKDIE010000459.1 GCA_030450655.1 Ruaniaceae bacterium | reverse complement strand
ATGGCCCCAGAGCCTCGGATCGTACGAAAACTGCCACGATGATGCGATCGGCCAGGGTCACGGGCGGTGAGGTCCATTAACGGAGCGAGAATCGCCTCACCATGGGTCCAGATCGCTCCCATCCAGGCAGAAAATCGCCTGTAGGCACGCTCCGGGAGCGGTGTTGCTCGTCCCGCGGGCCGGGTCCGCCGGCATCTGGGCCGAAGAACACCTGCGATCGCCAAACATTGCGCGTCCAACTTCACCGTGGATCGTCCTCAGGCTCCCCGCTCAACCGTGGCGTTCTGGATCCTGCGACTAGGCGCAGGATGACAAAGGGTGGGACGCGCGGGGTGGCGGCGTTGGGATGCTCAGGAGTCTCGGCTAACCGAGGCGTCCTGGGTCCAACGATTGGCGCGCAGAATGACGCAGAACTCCCAGTGCGCCGTTGGAATCAATCATCTAGTCCACGGGCGAGGTCCACGGGCGTTGCCCCTGCACCGAAGTACCCTAGGCTCCATGCAGCTTTCCACCTTCAGCGCCGCCCTCGGCCTCCCAACAGGCGCGGACCTCGCGGGCGTCGAGATCACCGGCGTCACGCACAACTCCTCGTGGGTGGAGCCCGGCGCGCTCTTCGTGGCGCTGCGCGGCGCGAACACGGATGGCCACGCCTACCTCCCGCAGGCGTTGCAGCGCGGTGCTGTGGCGGTGATGGGGGAGGGCATGCCCGACGGCGTCGCGTGCCCGGTCCCCTATCTCACCGTGGCGCACGGTCGCGAGGCGCTCGCCGATGCCGCAGCGGAATTGGCCGGTCATCCGTCGCGGGGCATGGGTGTGGTCGGAGTGACGGGGACCGACGGCAAGACCACCACAGCGTGGATGACTCGGCACCTGTTGCGCGCGGTGGGCGTGCCCACGGGCTTCCTTTCGACCGTGGGGTACGAGCTGCCCGACGGCGAACTGCGCCAGTTCCCCGCGCACTTCACCACTCCCGAGGCGCCGCAGGTGCAAGGCTTCCTCGCGGAGCTGCGTGCCGCAGGGGCTCAGGCCGTGGTGCTGGAAGCCTCGAGCCACGCTCTCGCCATGGACCGGGTGCGCGCCGTGGACTGGGACGTGGCCGTGTGGACGAATCTCACGAGCGAGCACCTCGACTTCCACGGCAGCGTGGAGGCCTACTTCGCCGAGAAGCGGAAGCTCGTGGAGCGAGCGAAGCACGCCGTGCTGAACCTCGATGACCCCTGGACGGAGCGCCTGCGCGGGATCGCTCCCACCGAGACCACCTATTCTGCCGACGGCGACGCGCGGGCCGACTGGTGGGCCGAGGCCGTGAGCGAAGGCCCGCGCGGCATCGACTTCAGGCTGCACAGTCCCCTCGGTTCCGGGCCGGTCCAGGTGCCGATGGTGGGAACCTTCAACGTGGCGAACGCGCTGGCGGCGCTCGCCGCCGCCGCGCACCTGAGCGGCGCGAACCTCGAGGCGCTGGTGGCGGGCGTGGCGAGCCAGCCTGGCGTGCCGGGCCGCATGGAGTTGGTGCCCGCGCCGGAT
>JAKDIE010000458.1 GCA_030450655.1 Ruaniaceae bacterium | reverse complement strand
CGCGAGCACGGACTGCCCGGATGCCGGCGGACCGTGCTCGTGGAGTACGCACCTCCGCTCCCGGAGGTGAACGCGGGTGTTCTTCTGCCCGGACGGCAGCGGGAATGCCCCCGGTGCGGCGACCTCGCTCCCGTCCGTGGCCGCGCCGTCCGTTTCACTACGGCATCTCGTCACCGAGGCGGCCCTCGTCACGATCCTGACGATTTCAACCACGATAATCCGCCCAGCCCCTCGGACCGTACGGAAACTGCCACATTGACAACCTAAGGGCCCTGGTAGCCCCCTTTTCAACGAACGTGGTGCAAATGATGACTATAGATCCGTCTATGGTCATCAGTTGCAGAACTAGTGGCCGGAAGTCCCCAGGGACACCCCCGAGCGCGGTGGCTACTCGCGCCGCGAGCAAAGCCCGCCAGCATCCAGGCAGAGAAAACGCCTGCGAGGCGTGCATTGCGCGCACACCCAACCGCACGAGCAAGGCCCGCCTCCAGCCGTGCGCTTGCCACTCCAGTGAGTGGGATCAGCCCGCGCACCGGCCTCCAGCCGCGCATTTGCCACTCCAGTGAGTGGGATCAGCCCGCACACCCGCAGGACCCAGTCGCCGCTGCTGCTGATGGTCCTGTGCTACCCGACCCTCGTCGTCCTGCGCGCTAGTCGCAGGATCCAGTCGCCTCGGTTGGGTGGGGAATCTTGTGCCTGGGTTCTGCGACTCCGGGCTACGCCCTCCGCGCAGAATGACGAAAGGCGGGCAGCAGCCGGGCGTTTGCCACTCCATTGAGTGGGATCTGCCCGCGCACCCGCAGGACCCAGTCGCCGCTGCTGCTGATGGTCCCGCGCCACCCATCCTTCGTCATCCTGCGCGTAGCCGCAGGACCCAGGACGCCCCGGCTAGGTGAGATCCCTGTGCCTGGGTTCTGCGACTCCGGGCTACGCCCTCCGCGCAGAATGACGAAAGCCGGGCGGCCACTACGCGAGGGAAGGCGAGCGCGCAGAATGACGAAAGCCGGGCGGCCGCTTTGCGAGGGAAGGCGAGCGCGCAGAATGACGAAGGTTGGGCGGCCGCCTGTTCTCACCCGGCGTGGGCGTTCCGGGGGTGTTGCATACTGGATGAATGAAGATCGCACTCTCGCTCGGTTCTGGCGGCGCCCGCGGATTCGCGCACCTCGGCGTGATCCAGGAACTGGAGGAGCGCGGTCACGAAATCGTCGCCGTCGCGGGGGCCTCGATGGGCGCGCTCGTGGGCGGTGTCTACGCGGCCGGCAAGCTCGGCGAGTTCACCGAGTGGGCGAACGCCCTCACCCAGGGGGCCGTGGTGCGACTCCTCGACCCCACCATCTTCGGCCCCGGCATCATCCGCGCGGACCGCGTGGTGGGCGAGATCGCCGAGATGCTCGGCGATGTCCGCATCGAGCACCTCCGGATCCCCTACACGGCGGTCGCCACGGACCTCACGGCGAAGCGCGAAGTGTGGTTCCAAAGCGGCCCGCTCGAGATGGCGATCCGCGCCTCGATCGCCATCCCCAGC
>JAKDIE010000134.1 GCA_030450655.1 Ruaniaceae bacterium | reverse complement strand
CCCGGAACTCTGACCACCCTGCGGTGGTCGTGACCGTGAGGGTGGTCGAAGTTTCGGCGATTTCACGCCCGACAACGCCCGACGACGGCGTTCCCCCCCGGAACTCTGACCACCCTGCGGTGGTCGTGACCGTGAGAGTGGTCAAAGGTGCGGGCAGGGTCTCGGGCCACGTGACGCATACCTCGGAAGCCCGGGACCACAGTTGGTGGCATCCCCCGCCACGCCGGGTCCATAGTGGAGTACGTGCCGAACTCGAACCGTGACACTCCACGCTCCAGCATCGCGCCTCGCGGCGCCGAAACGTGGCGCATGTACGCCTCCCACGGGCTCGGTTCGTTCGCCGTCAACGGCCTTGGCGCCGTGCTCCTGCCGTTACAGACCGATCTCAACATGAGCTATGCCGCCGTGGCCCTCTACCCCACGGTGTACTCGATGGCAACGATCACGGTTGGGCTGACCGGAGGACCACTCGCCCGGAAGCTAGGCAGCACCCGCATCCTCATCCTCGGCCTGCTCTGCATGATCGCCGGAGCGAGCCTCTTCGCGATTCCCTCGCGCACTGCCACCCTCGTGGGCGTTCTCGTGCTTGGGTTCGGCGGATCGTTCACACTCCAGGTGATCCCTACCCGGCTCAGCCAACTCCATGGGATCCGGACCGGCGAGGCGCTGTCCGAATCGAACGCCTCTGCCTCGTTCGCGGCCATCGCGTCCACGCTTCTCGTGGGTGCCGCGCTCGGCCTGGGCCTCACCTGGCGCCTCGGGTACATCGTCCCCATCATCGCGGGTGCGGCGCTGATCTTTCTCGCCACGATCCGCGAGCAGCCCGACTCCGATCGCTCACTACCCGCCCCGCTCACCGCGCCCGAGGGGACGAAGACCATGTGGGTGCCGTTCGTGGGCGTCCTCCTGGCAGTCGGCTCCGAATTTGCACTCGTCTTCTGGGCGGCGAGCGCCACCGAGGCACGGTTCGGGATCCCGCAGTCGGTCGCCGTCATCACGACTGGCATATTCATCAGCGGCATCGCAACCGGCCGCATCCTCGGCCGCGGCATCATCCGCAGCATGTCACCATACGGCGCGCTGATGACCGGCATCGGCACTGCCGCCGTGGGCTTCGTGGTGTTCTTCCTCGCCCCGATCTACCCGGCCGCCGTGGCCGGACTCTTCGTCACCGGCCTGGGAATCTCGATCCTCTACCCGATCCTCGCCACGCGACTGCTGGCGGCGTTCCCAGGCAACATCGAACGCGGCTCGCAGTTCACCGTCCTCGGCGTGGGACTATCCGTGGGTGTCAGTCCGCTGATCCTTGCCGTGATCGCTCAGTGGATGGACATACGCCTCGCCACGCTGATCATCCCGGCGTACCTCGCCACCTTGGCGATCCTCGCCACGATCACACGAGAACGCGGACTGCCTGCGGCTCCACGCTGAACTCCGCCGGGAGCGAGTCGATGTACTCGCCGTCGGCCATAATCGCCAACGGCTCCACGCCCTCGATGCGCACCACCTGGCCGCGCACCTCGGAGACCTCGTCCATCTCCACATGCTTGCCATCGAAGATCGAGGCGAGCACGGGCACCACCTTCCAGCGCGGCGCCGCGTCGATGATGTTCACGTCGAAGAGTCCGTCGTCGAACTGAGCGTTCGAACAGATACGCATGCCGCCCCCGATCATCTGACCGTTGCCCACCGAGAGGTTCCACGCACGAACGGCCCGGGCCACGCCGTCGACCTCGAGGGTGAACGCCTGCGGCGAAAAACTTGTGAGCGCGCGCAACACCCCCCACACGTACACGGCCGTGCCGCGCAGGAACTTGGTCTCATTCGCCACCTGGTTTGCGAGCGAGGCGATCCCTACCGTGGCGACGCCCATGAAGAAGCGGCCATTGCACCAGCCGACGTCGATCCTGCGCTCCGTAGCCTTGCTGAGGTGCCGTGCGGCGAGGATTGGGTCGAGGTTGACCCCGAGGGCACGCACCAGATCGTTGCCGCGCCCGCCGGGGATCGGCGCCACGATCGCCCCAGAGTCGTAGGCGCCCTTGAGCGCCCGCGCCATCACGCCATCGCCCGCCATGACCGCCACGATCTGGCCGGGGAAGCACTCGGTCAGGATCTCAGTTGCGTGCTCGGCGGAGATGGTGAACTGGAGCGTGACCTCCCAGCCCTCCTCCTCGAGGGCTTGCTGCACCGAGGCGGCTTCCTCACGCGCACGCCCGCCACCCGCGGCGGGGTTCACAACCAGTAGCAAGCGCGTCATGGTTCTCCGGTCTGTTCGGGCGCCCACCGCGCCACTTTCGAAGCATAGTCCCCGCCCGCACCCGTGCAACTTGTGTGACTGGTGGCCGAGTTTGGGGCGGATTTTAGCCGACGCCGATCACCGCCAGCGGCACACGTTGCCGCGGGAAGGACGGGCCCAAGACAGGCGCGTGGCTAGAACGTCAGCCAGCCGGCGATCATTCCCCAGGCGGCAACTGCGCCCGCTGCAACAATCACGATGGCGAGGATTCCCTCCCGGCCGCCGAACGCCGTCTGGCCTTTGGAACGTCTCGTCCACCAGTGGACGCCCACGCCGATAGCGTAGAAGATCGCGGACATCAGCAGGTACCCGAGGCCGCCCGCGAAGATCAGCCACACGGCGTAGATGGTGGAGATCGCGGTCATCAGCAGCGCCTTTCCGACCGCTGCACCCTCGCGCCTCCCCGTCAGCACAAGCCGCAGCGCGTAGCCGGCGGAGAGGAGGTACGGGATCAGGATCATCGATCCGGACATGAGGATGATGTTGTAATACCCACCACCCATCACGCTCACCGCTATCAGGGCGACCTGCAGCACACCCGAGGTGATCAGGATGGCCGTGCGCGGCACGCCTTCGCGGGGTTCGTGGCCCCATGCCGCCGGGAACGCCCCGGCCTTGCCGGTGGAGGAGAGGATCTCGGCGCACATCAGCATCCACGCGAGCAGGGCGCCCGAGACCGAGATCAGCAGCCCCACCGAAATCATCACCGCACCCCAGCGACCCACGGTCGAGTCGAGGATCCCAGCGAGCGCCGGATCGGGCAGGCCCTCCAGTTCCGAGCGCCGCAAGATTCCCGCCGAGAGGAGATTCACGGAGATGAGCAGGGCGAGCACGAGCAGGAACCCGCCAACGGTGGCTTTGCCGACGTCGGAGGGCTTCTTCGCGCGGCGCGCGTACACGCTCGCTCCTTCGATGCCGAGGAACGCCCACACGGTCACGAGCATCATGGCTCGGACCTGATCGAACACGGGGCCGATGCCTTCGTTCGAGCCCCAGAAGTCGTACGTGAATACGGCTGGATCGAAGTAGATGATCGCGATGATCAGGAACAGTGCCAGCGGCACGAGTTTGGCGATCGTGATGACCACGTTCACCCCGGAGGCTTCGCGCACGCCGCGCAGGAGCAGCGCCGTGTAGAGCCAGAGGAGGACCGAGCCGCCGCCTATCGAGAGCCAGTTCGTGCCCT
This sequence comes from Ruaniaceae bacterium, assembly GCA_030450655.1. GTDB lineage: Bacteria > Actinomycetota > Actinomycetes > Actinomycetales > Actinomycetaceae > KH17. The sequence goes on along the minus strand of JAKDIE010000134.1, from coordinate 1,618 downwards.
CGTCGAACAGTGGGAAAAACACGCCGAGGGTCGAGAAGATCAGCACCAGGTACGCCAGGTTGCCGAGCCACGCGCTGATCCAGTACCCCCACGCGGCGAGGAAACCGGTGAACGGGCCGAAGCCGTCGCGGGCGTAACCGTGCAGGCCACCCTCCGGATCGCGCGCATTCAGGGCGAGGAACTGGAATGTGCGAGCAAGGGCCAGCATGCCGACGCCGGTGACCGCCCATCCGATCAAGAGGGCACCTGGGGCGGCTGGTCCCGCGGCCATGTTCTGCGGCAGCGAGAAGATTCCGGCGCCGATCATCGAGCCGAGAACGATCGCCGTCAGGGCTACGAGCCCCAGCCGCGAATCGCGCGTGGGCTCCGCGGGCTTCGTTGGCGGGCGTGCGTCGTCGGTGCTCATGTGGCCTCCTGAGGCGTCCCCCAAAGTATTGCGCACCACGCGCCGGAGCGCTCACCACGCCGCCACCGCCGCCTGGCGACTCGCAGCCGCGCGCGTCCCACAACGGCGGACGGGTCCACCGCAAACCGGCTCACCCCGATAGCCTCTGAACGTGATCACCCTCTACCGTTCGCCCGCCGTGCGCATGGGGGCCGCGATCGCCGTCGCCGTGGGCATGTACGCGATCAGCTACGGCGCGCTCGCCGTCGCCGCAGGACTCACCCTCTGGCAGACCATCATCATGTCCGCATTGATGTTCACAGGCGGGTCACAACTCGCCTTCGTGGGCGTGCTCGGGGCGGGCGGAACGCTTGCTGCCGCAACCGGCTCCGCCGGCCTCGTCGGCGTACGCAATGGCCTCTACGGGATGCGTCTCGCCCCCATCCTGCGCACACGCGGGATCATGACGTTCGTGGCCGCGCAGTTCACGATCGATGAATCCGCGGCCACCGCCCTCGCGCAGAACACCCGCGAGGAGCAGGTACGCGGGTTCTGGGCAGCCGGTATCGGGGTGTGGATCACCTGGGTGGGGTTCACCGTCGTCGGCGCGCTCATTGGTCAGTCCATCGGAAACCCGGCTCAGTGGGGGCTCGACGGCGCGGCCGTGGCGGCGTACATCGGCCTGCTCTGGCCGCATCTGAAGAACGGTGAGGCGTGGGCGATCGCCGGGGTGTGCGCCCTCGTCACGGCGCTCACGCTTCCACTCCTTCCGCCGGGCGCTCCCATTCTGGTGGCCGCAGTCGTTGCCGGCGTGTGGGGCTACCTGCGAAAGGACGCACCATGATCGCCGTCGCGAGCGCCCACGCCGTCCGGACCGCCGTTCGGTTCGTCCGGAGGGCCGCATGATCGCCTGGGTGTGGGTCCTCGTTGGGAGCGCCATCGCTTACCTGACCAAGCTGGCCGGGTACCTCGTGCCGCGCGAGATCCTCGAGCGGCGCGTGGTGGTGCGCGTCGCCACGGCGATGACGGTGGGGCTGCTCGCGTCCCTGGTGATGGTGACCGCGCTCGGCGGAGACGGCGGTCTTGCGCTTGATTCGCGCATCCTCGCGCTGGCCGTGGCGGCGGTCGCGTTGACGTTCCGCGCGCCGTTCCTCGTGGTCGTGCTCCTCGGCGCGGGGGCCGTGGCCCTGGGCCGCTTCCTCGGCCTGCCGTAGCCCCCACCCCGAGCGTTTG
>JAKDIE010000133.1 GCA_030450655.1 Ruaniaceae bacterium | reverse complement strand
GAGCGCTCGCACCCCTCGCCCCCCAATCCGGCAGGGGCCTCCCCTTCCTCGTCATCCTGCGCGCCAGTCGCAGGATCCAGTCCCAGCGATGGCCGTCCGTCTGGGGTTGGGCTTGAGGCTGTCTGGACCGAGGCCGCGTACCGCGAGCTCGTGGCCTTCCTCCGCGAGCGCCTCGAGGACCAGGTGCTGCTCACCGCCCGCGCGGCCGCGAAGGTCCTCGCCTCCTGGCGCGAGACCGAGGCCGCACTTCGCGGCGCCACCTCGCTCGCGCTCCTCGATGTGGTCACGGACGTGAAGGCGCACACCGCCTCGCTGGTCTACCCAGGGTTCATCGCGGCCACCCCGCCCGGGCAGCTCCCGCACCTCGCACGGTACTTGGCGGCCGATCGCGCGCGCATCGACCGCGCCGCAACCAAACCCGATGCCCCGCTGGCCTGGCAGATCCGGTCCATCACGCAGGAGGTGGAGGCCGCCGTCGGGCACTATCAGGCAGGCCCGCCGGATCCGGCGCGCGAATCCCGCCTCACCGAGGCCCGCTGGATGCTCGAAGAACTGCGCGTCTCACTCTTCGCGCAGCAACTCGGAACCCCCATCAAGGTCTCGGACAAGCGAATCCGCAAGCTCCTCGAGAGCTAGCGCCCCACCTCAACGCACCGAGTATGCCTCCCGGAGAATCGGCAACCAGTGCTGCCACAGGTGCTCCCTGTTCTGGGTCCGAACCTTGCCCAGCGCAAGCGAGATCGGCCCGCCCGGCGCGAGCGCACGATCGAAGGGAACGCGCACGGCGTCAGGATGCGGCGAGCCCACCGGCGGACCGAACGACTCGCACTGCACCAGCACCGTGCGTTCACGTGCAGCCCCACCAAACTCGGCCCCAACCGCCGCGAGTGCCTCATCCAGCGCGGCCACACCCCGTGGGGCGAGCGCACTCACAAGCACAAGCGTCCCCTGAGCAAGCGCTGCCGCCGCCTTGCGGGTGGCGTAACGCCCACCATCCACGAGCTCATCCCCACTGCGCTGCACCCCTCGAGGCGGCGTACCCAGCCGCGCGCTGAATGCCTCGAAATCCTCGGCGATCAATGCGGGTAGCCGCATCCCATTCTCCGCGAGCATGTGCGCGCTGATCGCGGCCAGGGTGGTTGTACCGCTGCCCCCACTCGCGCCGAGAAACGTGAGGGTGCTCATCGCGAGCCCTCCCGGACGTTCGCGATCTGTGTGACAAACGGCGTCTCTCCCCGGCGCGCGAACCGCCCCCGCCCCGGCGGGAAGCGTTCAGCGAACAGCCTCGGCAGAATCTGGCCTTCGCTCCGGTCCCCCGAAAGAACGAGCAACGCCCCGCCGGTATCTCGAACGCCTTGAAGGAACGGCGCGTACATGGCACGCACCGAACCCGCAACGGGCCGTGCAAGCACAATGTGGAAGCGGCTATCGCGCGCTGTTGGCAGATGGGGGGAAAGCGGCGCGAGATGCTCGATTCCGCCAGCACTGATGATGTCGTGGTCGTCAACGAGTAGCACCACTCGTGGCGCACGCGATAGCTCGGCCGCCGTGAGTTGCGGCCGCCTGCCCATTTCCGTGGCGATGCTGGATGCAAGGCCCGCGGCCTGCGCCGCAGCGCGCGCGTGCGCGGCGAGGTATTCGTCCGGGATGACTTCCGCGAGATGCCCGCGCGAGTCAACAACCGCGATTGCGAGTTCCTCCGGCGTGTACCGCTCCATCAGCCCGACGGCGATCGCCCGTAGCGCTGTGGTCTTGCCGGAGCGACTGTCCCCCAGGACAATCAGGTGCTGGTCGGAACCCTGGAACTCCCAGTACGCGGTGCCCATCGTGTCCTGCCGCAAACCGATCGGGATCACGTCCGGTTCGTCGACCGGGTCAGGGAGCAGCGCCGGGTCGAGGTCCTGTGGAAGCAGCCGGATCGGGGCCGCGGCAGGGCCGGACCAGGAGTTTGCGACCCGGCGTCCGAGCGCTTCGATCTCATCTCCGAGCAGTTCGTGATCCACGGTCTCCAAGATGGGAAGCGCGGCCTGCGCGAGTAACCCCGCATCCGTCAAGGCACGGCCTGGAGCAGCCGCCTTCATGGTCTTGGCGAGCGCCCGGTCAATCTGGGAATCTGCTGGATCGTTCAGCCGCATTTCGATCCTGGTCCCGAAGAGGCTTTGGTGCGCGATGCGCAAGTCGCTGAACCGGGAGAGAGCTGCGACGACGTGAACGCCAAAGGTCGCGGCCTTGAGCATCACCCGCGTAAACGCGCTGTCCAGGTCATCGAACTCCTGGCGTAGCGCGCCGTATCCATTGACGAGCACGACGACGTCCGCGGCACCGAGGTTCGGAAACTCTCCTCTTGCGTGCCGGGTGCGCAACTGCGTGAGTGAGTCGATCCCCGCATCTTTGAACAGCAGTTCCCTCACGGAGAGCATGCTTTCAAGCTCTTCGATCAGGCGTCGCAAGCGTGCCGGATCGGATCGAGTGGCGACCCCCCCAACATGTGGAAAGGACTCCAGCCTTCTCAGGCCGCCGCCGGCGAGGTCCATTCCGTACAGTGCGACCTGCTGTGGTGTTCCGGTGAGAGCCAGGGACACGCCGATCGATTGCAGCAACGTCGTCCGTCCCGATTGCGGGCTTCCCACGATCGCAACGTGCCCGCCACCGCGCGTCAGATCCAGAATCCATGGCCGCTGAGCCTGATGAGCCGGGTCGTCGATGAGTCCGATCGGCGCTTGGAGCCTGGCCGCTTGCTCGCTCTCGCCGAGGACCTGGCCCAGCGCGATCATCTCGGGCAACGGGGGCAGCCACGCTGTCGCGACCCTGCGGTCGTCGGCCCGCAACCTCGCTACAGCTTCGTCCACCAACACGCTACCGACTTCGGGAGCCGTCAGGCGCGGCGTGCTCGGCGCATCGTCGTCCCTGCTAGCGATGCCGTTGTGGAGTGGAATCCGGAACACGCGTTGGGACGTCTCGGGCTCCACAGATTCTCGGCGCACGGGAATGGGTCCGGACACGTACCCAGCGCGGAATCGCTGATAGACGGACGTATCGACTTTGAGATATCCGTAACCCGGCATCGCGGGCAGGTTGTACGCATCCGTGGTGCCAAGGATGACGTGTGACTCACTCTCACTGAACGTCCGTAGGCCGAGCCGGTAGGACAAGTACGTGTCGAGTCCACGCAGCTTGCCCGCCTCGATTCGCTGGCTGGACAGCAACAGGTGGATGCCAATCGAGCGGCCGATCCGGCCGATCTGCAGGAAGAGGTCGATGAACTCCGGCTCCGCAGTGAGCAGTTCACCAAACTCGTCGATCACCATGAAGAGGTGCGGCATCGGCGGAAGATCAGGCCGGGTCTTCCGCTTCTCGCGATAATGCGTAATCGATGGGGATGAATCCGCATCTCGCAACATCTGTTGACGGCGCACCACCTCGCCCTGCAGTGAGGCACGGGCGCGCGTAGTGAGCTGCGGATCGTCTGCCAAGTTGTCGATGAGACCCGCCACGTGCGGCAGTCCCTGGAATGGCGAGAAGGCCGCGCCGCCCTTGTAGTCAACGAGAATGAAGCTGAGGTCCTCCGGCGGATGCACGAGGGCGAGAGAGAGCAGCAGAGTCCGCAGCATCTCGGATTTTCCCGAGCCCGTTGCGCCAACGCAGATCCCGTGCGGCCCCATCCCCTCGTGAGCGGTCTCCTTCAAATCCAGGAACACCGGTCGAGCAAGGTCATCAATCGCGAAGGGAACTCGCAGGAATGCGCTCGCGCTGCGTGGCCGCCATAGCGAGCCAGGGTCAATCTCTGAGACATCGGAGATCCCGAGCAGCATCGTGATATCGAACGCCTCCGTGACACCACTCTCGGGGCGCACCGCATCGATCATGCGATAGGCGGCCATCGTTCGCGCAAGCGCGGTCAGTGTGCCTGCGCCCACGGAATCGGGAGTCACGCTCATCGTCTCGGGCGCGGGCGATGACGCCTGTTTCGACAGAGTTGCCCCGTCCTCGTCCAGAGTAATCCGCAGGTCCACGTCGTCGGGCTCATCAAGCCGATCGGAGAGGAGGTGCACCACGGTGATCCCCAGTTCCCGAAGGCCCAGGCTCGCATCGGGGCTCCGCAAGGACGAGGCTCGGCGCTCGTGGTCATCGATAAAGACCACGAGCCGCGCGTGTGGATTCTGCGACCGGCTATGGCGCTGCATCGCGGCTGCGGCGACCGCACGGGCGCTCAGGTCCGCGGCAAGGACGTCGGAAAGCTCTGCCAACGTACCGGCAATACGCCGCGCCCGCACCGGACCGTCGAACAACGAGGAATCCTGCACGTGAGGGAGCATGTCGAAGCCCACCCATTCGGCAGCCACATCCGCGCCGTATGCTGCGGCCAAGGCGAGATCATCCGGAGTGTGCATGGCCGCGAGTTGCGCGATCATGGCTCGGATGGTGCTCATCCCAGCGTCCCGATCTCCGATCACCGAGACGACGGCGGCCTCACGGAGATCCGCCGTCACGGGCATTTGAGGCACCGAACTGAGTGTGCGGGCGATAATCTCCGCCTCGCGCGCGACGATCGGATCCGCCGGTTCCACGACTGATTCACCCTGCGCCACCGTTATCTGGAACCACGGCAGGGCAGCCACGCCGATACGTGCGGCGAGATAGTCGTCATCCGTGCGGCGACGCTCCCAGCACCTGGCGGGATCTTGGAGGACGCCGAGCAGGCCGGCGGGTTCGGGGTGCACGTTGACGGCGCCCGTGCGAGCCTTCTCTCCCCTCTCCCGGAGTTCCGCGCGATATCGCTCAAGATAGTCGAGATATGCCTCCCGCTGGCTCCTGGCTTGCCGTGTGGCGCGGCCGCGCGATGAGAGAGCGAAACCGATCCCGCCAACCACCGCCACGAGGAAGATCACCGCCGCAAGCATCAGGAAAAGTGGCTGCCCTCCACGAAGCACCACCATCATCGTCACACTCGTCACGGCGCCCACGACGGGCAGCAGCATTTGGAGCGGTGTGGTCCCACCCTGGGCAGGTAGCGTGGGTGGAGCGGGAATCGCCTCGGGTTCGGGGCGGAGCGGCGGTGCGGTCACCCGGGTTGGTCGCCTGAAGAGTGTGGTGCTCATCTCGCGTTCACCGCGTTCCT
>JAKDIE010000457.1 GCA_030450655.1 Ruaniaceae bacterium | reverse complement strand
GTTGCTCGCCGTACGAGGCGCCGGGGGTGCCGTACGGCGGCTGGCCGGGCTGTGGTGGGTACTGCTGGCCGGGCTGTGCGCCAGGGTACTGCTGGCCGGGCTGTGCGCCAGGATACGGCTCGCCCTCGTGCGGCTGCTGCGCACCGGGGTAGGGCTGGCCTGGCTGCTGCTGCCCCTCGCCGTAGGGCGAATTGACGCCGTCCCACGACCACTGATCCTTGCGTTCACTCACTGCACGCACCTCCAACTACTGATCGTGCCATAGCTGTGGGCGTGGACCTCCAGCGCGCGCGCCGGATGGATGAGAGAATTGCAGCCATGAGCCACACAATACTTGTCGTAGACGACGATACGGCTCTGGCCGAGATGATTGGGATCGTGCTCGAGTCGGAGGGATTCGCGGTCGCGTACTGCGCGGATGGGACGCACGCGCTGCAGGTGTTTCACGAGACGCGGCCAGATCTGGTGCTCCTCGACCTGATGCTGCCCGGGATCGACGGCGTCGAGGTGTGCCGCCGGATCCGGCGCGAATCGGACGTGCCGATCATCATGCTGACGGCGCGCGCGGACACGCCCGACGTGGTGGTGGGGTTGGAGGCCGGGGCGGACGATTACGTCCCGAAGCCGTTCAAGCCCCAAGAACTCGTGGCTCGAATCCGCACGCGCCTTCGCCGCACCGAAGACGATTCGGACGGGAAGCTCTTCGTGGGGGACGTCTCCATCGACGTGACCTCGCACGAGGTGCGCCGCGGCGATGAGCTGATCGCGTTGACCCCGCTGGAGTTCGAGCTCCTCGTGGCGCTTGCCTCAAAGCCGAAGCAGGTGTTCTCCCGCGAGGAACTGTTGGAGAAGGTGTGGGGCTACCGCCATTCGGCGGATACGCGGCTCGTGAACGTTCACGTGCAGCGGTTGCGCGCCAAGGTCGAGAAGGATCCTGAGAGCCCCGAGGTTGTGGTGACCGTGCGCGGCATCGGCTACCGCGCGGGAATCCCTGCGAACGCGTGAAACGGCACTCGAACCGCCTCGTCGCACGTTTGCGGCGTTCCCTCTCGCTGCGCGTCTCGGTGCTGATCGCCGTGGCCGTGGCCGCCGCGGTCGGGGTGATGGGGTTTTACGTGATCAACTCGATCCGTGAAGGGCTCTTCGATGAGCGCGCGGACGAGATCATTCGCGATGCAACGTTCCGGCAATCCGAGGCGCAAGCGCAACTCGATTTCGCCAGCGTTACCACCCAAGATCAGGTGCAAAACGCCGCAATCCTCGTGATCCAAGGCCTCCAGGAGCCCACCGCGGGCGTGTCTGATGCGCAACTGCTCGGGTTCCGCGGAGAAGACGCAGCGGTGACGATCGGTGACCTGCAGTCCACTCGGCCGCTCAATTTGTCCCCCTCAGAGGAATTGCGCGCGGCAGTCGAGACTGAAAGGGGCGGGAACCTGCACTGGCAATCGGTGGGAATCCCCACAGCCGCAGGAGCCGTCCCGGGGATCATGGTGGGCTCCACCGTTGAGGTGCCACTGGCCGGCCGATTCGGG
>JAKDIE010000132.1 GCA_030450655.1 Ruaniaceae bacterium | reverse complement strand
GCGACCTCCGGGTTATGAGCCCGGCGAGCTACCGAACTGCTCCACCCCGCGTCGGCTCATTCACTTTACGTGTTCGGCCACCGAGAGGCAACCCCGTGGACTGTGCCGCCGCTCACGTCCCCGCGCACACCCGCCCACGTGAACGGGTGTGGGGGTTCAGCCAAGCGCGTGCGCCGAGCTGAACCCCCACCCATCGGGAGCTACCGCGAGTCAGCCCTCAGTGCCCTCCGTGCCCTCGGTGGGCGCGTCGCCCTCGAGCGGCAGTTCCGCCTCGGGCTCGGGCTCAACGTTGACTGGGTCCTCACCCGAGATCTCCGCCTCGGCCGTGATCGCATCCTGGAGCGCCGCGTCCAGCGCGGCCTGCGCCCGCCCGTATGCCGTCCAGTCACCGAGCGCGAGTGCCGCCTCGGAGTCCGAGATCGCCTGGGACGCGCGAGTGAGAGCATCTCGCAACTGCTCTTCTGCCGTGCCAACACTTGGGGTCTCCCCCTCGTCGTCGGGCCGGGTCCCAGAATCGCCGGTCTCCGCGCCAGAGTCGCCCTCGAACACCTGGTTCAGCGCCTCGTCGAGGGTCGCCGCAAAGCCAACCTTCTCGCCGAAGGCAACGAGGACGCGGTGCAGGAGCGGCACCTGCGTGCCGGTTGAGGACTGTGTGTAGACGGGCTGCACGTAGAGCAGACCGCCACCCACGGGCAGAGTCAGCAGGTTGCCGCGCAGCACCTGAGAGGCCTGCTGCTGGAGCAGGTTCAGTTCGCGCGAGACCTCCGGGTTCGCGTTGAAGATGTTCTGCACCTGGCCAGGCCCAGGCATCGTCAGGTCACGCGGCAGCTCGAGCAGTCTCAACTGCCCATAGCTATCGGCGATCTTCCCAGATTCACTCCCCGCATCGCCGTCGGCAGCGAGGAATCCCGTGAGGATCTGGCGGCCCGTCTGGCCACCCAAGATGAACGCGGAGGTCAGAGAGAAGGCCGCAGAGTCCTGCGTGGGCATCCGCAGCGTCATGTAGTAGGGCGGCTGCGGGTAGTTCACGTTCTCGCCCGAGTTCGGATCCGAAGGGACCTGCCAGAAGTCGTTACCGGAGTAGAACGACGACGGGTTGGTCACGTGGTAGCGCGAGAGGATCTGGCGCTGCGCAGAGAACATGTCTTCCGGATAGCGCATGTGCGCCATCAGATCGCCCGAGATCTCTTCCGTGGGCGTAATGATGCCCGGGAACACACCCTTCCAGGCGTCCAGCACGGGATCTGAATCCCACTCGTAGAGGGTCACCGAGCCGTCATACGCATTGACGATCGCCTTGACCGAGTTGCGGATGTAGTTGATCTCCGAGACTGGAGCGAACATCTGCATCTCGACGTTCTGGGACGTTGCGGTGGCTTCCGTCAGGGTCTGCCGTGCGGAGTATGGGTAACTGTTCGAGACTGTGTACCCATCCACGATCCACACGAGTTCCTTGGGGGTGTCCGGATCGTCATCGCGATCGATCACCGCCGGGTATGGGTTGTGGTCCAGAGTCAGGAACGGCGCCACCGAGTTCACACGCTCAACGGGATCGCGGTTGAACAGAATCTGCGATTCGCTGGTCACGCGATCTGAGAACAGGATATTGAAGGACTGGAACTTGATCGCGAACAGGATCTTGTTGAAGAGGTTTCCGATATCCGGGCCCCCCTCGCCCTCGAACGTGTAGGAGAGGTACTGGTTCTCGGCCGAATCATCCGGGTAGTCGAACTCCCAACCCTCCGTGCCCTCCGGAGAGCCCACGATCGAGTAATCGGGCGAGTTCTGACCGAAGTACACACGCTGCTCGTATTCCCCCATGAGTCCCGAGGAGGGAATCCCCTGCTCCCAGAACACCGGCCGACCATCCACCGCCGTGCGGTTGCCGTACGCGGCAACCACACCGAATCCGTGCGTGTAGACCGTGTGGTCATTCACCCACGTGCGCTGGTCGGAGTCGAGACCACCCTGGTTGAGCTCGCGCACGGCGATCACGGTGTCGTGCACGTCCTCGCCAACCTTGTAACGATCGACGGCGAGTTGATTTGCGAAATCGAAGTACTGGCGGGACTGCTGGTATTGCCGGAATGTCTGATCGACAATTGTGGGGTCCAGGAGTCGGATCGACGCCGTGGACTCGCTGTCCTCGCGCAACTGGCCCGGTTCCGTGTCCGTGCGCGCCGTGTACCGCTCAGTCTCGATGCCGTCGATCCCGTATGCGACCCGGGTGGCGTTGATGTTGCGCTGAATGAACTCGCTCTCACGCTCCACGGCGTTGGGATCAACCTGGAAGCGCTGCACAAAGGCCGGGTATCCCATACCGACGACGAGCGAGGAGACGATCATCAGCGCGATCGCCACCACGGGTACACGCCACCAATTCTTGATCGCGGCAACGAGGAAGGAGAGCGCCACAACGATGGCAATGCCCGCCATGATGGCCTTCGCCGGCATGAGTGCGTTCACGTCCGCGTAGCCAGCCCCCGAGAACCTTTCACTGTTCTGGGCAATGATCAACGCGTACCGATCGAGCCAGTAGTTCACTGCGACGACCAGAGCGATGAGAGAACCGACCACCGCAAGGTGGATCCGTGCAGGCGTGGCAATCGAGAACTTGGGCGTGAAGGTGACGCCTCCGTAAAGGAAATAGACCCCGGCAGCGGCGATACCTGAGACGATCAGCACCGTGAGTAGCCCACTCGCAACCAACTGGAAGAACGGCAGCGAGAACAGGTAGAAGCTGACATCCATGTTGAACTGGGGATCTACCTGACCGAAATCGGAACCGTTCAGCCAGAGCAACACCGTCTGCCACTGACCAGCCATCGAACTTCCGAAGAAGAGGCCCGGAATCACCATCGCGGCGAGCAGGAACCACCTCTTGTATGGCTCAATCTGACGCTGATAGGGCTCGAGGTTCCGCGCACTCTCCGTCAGCGGTACGTACGCGCTGCGGGCCCGGTACGCGAGCCACACGAGCAGGCCGACCGCGATCGCCATGACCAGGAAGCCGATCCCGAACATGGCGGCCTTGGCGAACCACTCCGTCCAGAAGACTCGCTCGAAGCCCAGCTGATCGAACCAGAGAACCTCGGTCCAGATCTGGGCGATGACGTAGAGCACGCCCGCGATCGCGAGCAATACGAGAATGGTGGGGCCGAGCGCACTTCTCCGGGCAGTCGGGGTGGGCGCAGGTGCAGACACGGTGAGCCTTTCGTCAGGATACTTCTAGGGTCGCATATTTCCGTGAGAGCCTAAAACCGTGAGCATCAAACACGCTGTGCGCGAAATTGAGACATACACCGATCGCTTCGGGTGGGACGGCCCCCTGCGCCTCTTCGCGCTCGTGCGCACGTCCGAGCTCGACGACGCCCTCCACGACGGCTCGGAATTGACGGCGGTGGAGCAGGACTCGCTGCCCGAGGCCGAGTCTCTCGAGGAACTCCTGGCGCAGATCGCGTGGCCCGAGGCCGTCGATGGCTGTGCGATCTGCGTTGAACGCGTGATCGTGGATCGCGAGGACGAGTCCGTGATCGGGCCCGAGGAAGCACTGGCCGATCCGAACAAGCGGGACGTACGCCTCGCCGTCGGTGTTCTACGAGACGGCGCCAGTTGGTGCACGCTTCGCGTGAAGGGCGTGCCTGATGTGATCGAATCGGCCGACGCCGTGCCGGACCTCATTGCCGAGCTTCGACAAACCCTTCGCTGACCTTCTGCGCGCAGGTGGGCAGTCCGTCCGTTTGCCCGGACGCAATCGCCTCGACCGCCTCCCGTGCATCTGAAAGTTCATCCACGGGAATCACGGTGAGCCCCTCTGGCTCAAAACCGAGAACCTCCGCGCAGTTGTCGACGGGAACGAGGAACCACGAGGCGCCATCGCGCACCGCCCCGTGCATCTTCTGGCGCACGCCGCCAATTGCCCCCACATAGCTATCGATGCTCATCGTGCCGGTGCCGGCGATGATCTCGCCGCCAGTGAGGTCCCCCGGCGTCATCAGATCGATCACGCCGAGCGCGAACATGAGGCCGGCCGAGGGGCCCCCGATGCGGTCAAGATCAAACTGGACGTCCACGGGATTCTGAATATCCGCAGCCACAAAGACGCCAAGCAGCGAGCCCGCCCTGCGATCACCCTCTGGCCGAGGGGAGGTCTCAAAGGTCTCCGTGACGGCGTTGCCACCGCGCTGGACATCCACGGTGACAGAGGTTCCCGCCGGGGTCTCGCCGAGGAAATCGGTGAGGTTCCGGAAGTTATCGATCTCGATGTGCGCACCGGTGTCGCTGCGAGCGATGCCCGTGATGACGTCGTCGACCACGAGGACCTCGCTGGCCTTCATGCCCGGAATCATCTCCACCACGTTCAACACCATCGGCACCTCGTAGTCGAGCGCCTGCAGGGCGGCGGCCACAGCGTTCTGCTGGGAGTTTGCCATCTGAATCTGCTGGTATTCGGAGAGCTCCTCGGCGGTCTCGGTGCCGAACACCTGCTCGCGCGGTATCACCACGGAGTCCTCGCGCCACCAGCCGGCAAGGACGTCGTACGGCGTGGCGGGACTCGAGGGGCCACCGCGCACCGAGACTGTGGTGAGGCGCAACTCTCCCTCTCCCACAGGGAAGGTCTGCGCGCCGTCCACCGTGATAATCGGCGTATCACCCTGGGCACCCATCGTGTTGATGGTGGGCCCGGGGCTCTGGACGGCGTACGGCATCGGCACGAGCATGAGCCCTGCAGCGAGCGCGACCATCGTCACGCCGGAGACCATTGGGACAACCATGGAGCGATCATTCACCCCTCTATTGTGCATTCCGTGCGCCGTCAGCGAATACGCGCGGATTTGCCGTACGCGGCGGCTACCTTAGGAACACAAGACGAGTGGCATCGCGCACGCCAGCCCCGGCGGGTTCGCGGGGCCGCTCCCGGCCTGAGAGGGGCGCCATGGCGAACGGAGACTCATGGGAGGAAGTCCTGCGATCGATCCTGGGCGACGAGGGTGCCTCGCAGGCGATCGAGGCGATGCGCGCGGCGGGACTCGACCCCGAGACGATGGGCGAGGCTGCGGGCGTACCCTCCGATCCGGTTCAACTCCGGGCGATGATCTCGCAGATGCAGACCCTGTTCACAGGCCCCGATTCTGGCCCCGTGA
>JAKDIE010000131.1 GCA_030450655.1 Ruaniaceae bacterium | reverse complement strand
TGGATTGTGAACTCATGTGGGTTCCTTTCGATGTAATCCAGCGATATACCGGGCGTAGGTCCAGGTACCAATGGCGGTAGTAACTGCGCAGATGAAGGCTCCCCAGAGGATGTCATTCGCCACCAAACTCCAAGAGGCGGCCTCCATGACAACCTTGAAAGTCAGAGCCCACGTCGCGTAGGTAAAGAGTCCGTAGAGCGCACCGTTCGCAACACGCCCCCAGAATGGGCGGTCCGAACACTGCGGTGCCACGCCGAAATAGGTGAGCCCGGCGCAGTAGAGGAGATAGAAGAGGCCGACCGCAACTGGGTCAATGGTGGAGGCCATCGCATCGCCCAACTCCGCTCGATAGGAGGGGAGGACCACCCACGTGATCCAACCGGCGTCGATGACACCAAACAGGACCATGACGGCCACCCATGTGAGTATCCAACGGGCGAGCGCTGTCATCCCACCTCAACTCCGTTGACGTAGAGATCGTCAATGGCCGGGGCCATGGCCTCGAGCAACCAGGACCTCCGTAGCTTCATCGTGGGCGTGACCATCTCTCCGCCGGGCGTGAGATCTACCGCTAGAACACGGAAACGCTTGACGCGTTCGGGCCCGGAGACTCTCTCATTCGCCCTTCTCAGTGAGGTGGCCACGCGGTCGAGGATCTGCGCGGAGTTGACTACGGTGGGCGCAGGAGAGGAATGGTCGTCAGTGAGACCCAGTCGGTGGAGTTCGTCACCGTCAACGAGGATTAGCGCCGCCGGATAGGGGCGCGAATCCCCCACGACCACCGCGTGCGCTACCAACGGTTCGGTCTCGACGTCTTGCTGCCACAGATGAGGAAAGATGGTCTTTCCTCCAGCCGTGACGATCGCTTCTTTCACGCGTCCGGTGATGGTAAGCCGCCCGGCTTCATCGAGTGATCCAAGGTCGCCGGTGCGCAGGAAGCCATCAATAAACGCAGCCTCGTTGTCACGTGGGTGCCAATAGCCGGGTGAGACTCCAACCCCTTTGGCGAGGATCTCCCCGTCATTCGATATCCGAACAGTGTGTCCTGGTTCGGGGCGCCCAACCGTCCCCGAGTAGTTGGCGCCTGGCCGGTTGCCGGTGAGTGGGGCGGTTGTCTCCGTCAAGCCGTAGCCTTCGATGACCTCCACTCCCATTCCCCTGAAAAGCAAGCACATTTCTTCTCCGAGCGGCGCCGCGCCGGTCAAGACATAGTCAATGTCCCCACCCAACAGTTCCCGCACTCGCCGAAAGAAGAGGCGGTCAAACAGCCTTTGCTTCACGCGCAGGGCCGCTGGCATGGTCAGGTGAGGCATTGTCTGAGCCAACTCAATGTGCCGACCACGAGCGATCGCAGTCTTCTCCGCGTGGCTCCAGAGCCACCCGAGTTTCTTCTCGGCAGCAGTCGCCGCGATGCGCTCACGGATCTTCTGCAGCACGCGCGGAACCACAACAAGGAAAGTGGGCCGCACTTCCGTGAGAGACGCCACGGCCTTCGCTGGGTCAGCCTCGTAGCTGATCGTCATACCTTCTGCCAAACAGATGAGTTGCAGCGCACGAGCAAGAACGTGCGCGAGAGGCAAGAAGATGAGGGTGCGGCCGCACGAGTGAACCAGTTCCGCATAGTCTGCTCCGATATTGCCGACCTGCCCGATGAGGTTCCGGTGGGTAAGTAGGACGCCCTTGGGACGTCCTTCTGTCCCCGAGGTGTAGACCAAAGTTGCGGTATCGTCGAGGACTGCCGCGACTCGGCGCGCTTCGAGGTCATCCACACTCACATCGCAACCCATGCGGATGAGGTCGCCCATCCCCCCATCCTTGAGATCGAGCCTCCACACTCGGCCCGAAGGAACGTTCTCCACCAACACCTCCCGGAGCGTGTCGCACTGCTCGTCCGTTCCTGCGAATGCCCACGTCATCCCGGAGTCCCGCGCGGTGAAGCGGACCTGCTCCGGTGCGGCGGTGTCAAAAATGGGCACGACGATGGCTCCCACCCAAAGCGACGCCATGTCCGCAACCGCCCACAGATAGCTGGTCGGCCCTTGCAGCCCAAGCGTGTCACCCTGTTGGACCCCAACCGCCAACAGGCCTTTCGCCATCGACGTCACCAGGTCGTAAAACTCTCGTGTGCTCACGCCAGTCAGTGGCCCGTCCGCCAGTCCATAGTCAGGACGGATCCGAAAAGCTAGATGATCAGGCGCCGCTGCGACTCGATCGGCCAAAAAGTCAGTGAGGTTTCGTTTGCAACTCGGATCGAACAGCAGAGGCGTTGAGGCTTCGTCAATGTAGTCACTCATTCGAGATCCAATCAGCGTTCGCGATGTCTATTTCCTCAGTCATGTGCTTCAAAGGCGCGATCACCCCGTCGCGCTCCCTAGCACCCTCCACACTCGAGGCCATGTGGCGATAATAGTGCAAAGAGTTAACTTTTACTAACGGCTACTATTTACCTGGCTAAATACCTTCGCTGAATCGCGGAAAGCAGCCGCGTTGAGACCAGAGAGGTCGCTCCGGCAGAGCCACGACGCCACATGATGAACATTCGTGTGAGAACGCACCTGAGCACGATTTTGATGGACACTGATTCACGGCGGGCAGGTGCGCACACATGAGATGCAACTCCGGCCCGATGGCAACAGCTCTAAACCCGAACAGTCTTCGTCATGTCCTGGTGCCAGATGCCGGCATCGAGGTACCGCTGGCCCGTCACCGGCGCATATCCGAGCTTCCGGTAGAAATCCATGGCATATTCCTGCGCGGAAAGCACGATCGTGATGCGCCGCATCGCTGCGCCGGATTCGCCGTGCACCTCGAGCGCACAGTTCTCGAGGTGATTCATCAGCCCGACGCCGATCCCGAGTCCGCGCATAGCCTTCAGTACGGCCAGGCGCCCAATGTGCACATGGCCGGGCGAATCCAGTAATACTCGCCCGGTTCCCACGCACGATCCGTCCACCTGCGCGAGAGAGTGGAGGGTCGTGGGGGCGTCGTCGAACGCATCGATTTCCTCCTCGATCGGCACATGCTGCTCGCCAACGAAGACCTCAAAGCGGATCGCCCGCGCGCGTTCCATGTCCGCGCCGGAGGCGGCGGAGCGGTACTCAATCACCGCTCCATCGCCCGGTCTGCGCTCATCGCTCCACCTTCGGCTCTTCGCCCGCTCATCGCTCCACCTTCGGCTCTTCGCGAGCCCATCGCTCCACCTTCGGCTCTTCGCCCGCTCATCGCTCCACCTTCGGCTCGTCGCCCGCTCATCGCAGCGCCTCCAGCGCGTGCGTGAGATCGTCCGGGTAGGCGGAGGTGAACGTCACGAGTTCCCCAGTGAGCGGGTGCGCGAAGGACAACTCGACGGCGTGCAGCCACTGCCGCGTCAATCCCAGCTCGCGGGCGAGCGTCGGATCCGCTCCGTACATGGTGTCCCCCACGCAGGGATGGCGCGTAGCGGCCATGTGCACGCGAATCTGATGGGTGCGGCCAGTCTCGAGCTGCACCTGAAGAAGCGTGGCCCGCCGCATCATCTCGAGGGTCGCATAGTGGGTGATCGAGGGGCGCCCCGTCGCCGTGACGGCCATCTTGAAGTCCGCGCCCGGGTGGCGCCCGATCGGCGCGTCGATCGTACCTGCGGACGGATCCGGATGCCCTTGGACGAGCGCGTGATAGATCTTTCGGGGAGCGCGATCGCGGAATGCCTGCTTCAGGATCGAATACGCCTGCTCGGACTGCGCCACCACCATGACTCCGGAGGTCCCCACGTCGAGGCGCTGCACGATCCCCTGGCGCTCGGTGGCTCCCGATGTTGTGATGGGGTAGCCGGCAGCCAGGAGCGCTCCGAGCACAGTGGGCCCCTCCCAACCGGGGGACGAATGCGCGGCCACCCCCACGGGCTTGTCCACCACGATGATGTCGTCGTCCTGGTGGAGGATTGTGAAGTTTGCAACCGGGGTGGGTACAACCTCGAGGCTGGGCTCATCGGGAATCGTGACGTCGAGGATCGCCCCGCTGAGCAACTTGTCCGATCTCCCAAGTGGACGCCCGTCGCTCAGTATCGCGCCGGAATCGGCCATCGCAGCAACCTTGGCGCGCGAGAGCCCAAGCATCCGTGCGAGGGCCGCATCCACGCGCTGCCCCTCAAGTCCATCGGGAACCGGAAGGAACCGCGATTCACTCATTCTCTGGCAAGATCGATCGGCGGCGCACACCCTCGCCGTCCCCCGCGGAGTCCTCGGCATCGTCGTGATCCTTCGACGGGCGTGAGCCATCCACCTCGATACCGAGCACCGCGAGCACCGCTACGCCGATGGCAGCGAACACGATTGCGATGTCCGCCACGTTGCCCACGAACAGGTTCCCGTACGCAATGAAATCCACTACGTGGCCCTGCCCAAAGGATGGTTCGCGAACGAGCCTGTCGATCAGATTGCCACCCGCTCCGCCAAGCAGCAGACCCAAGCACAGCGACCACCACACCGATCCGAGGCTCCGAGAGACCCGAATGACCACCACGATCACCACCGAGGCGATGATCGTGAAGATCCAGGTGGCACCGGAGGCGAACGAGAATGCCGCGCCGGGGTTGTAGACGAGATAGAGCGTCAGCCAGTCGCCCAGGAGGTTGATGCGTTGACCATCAGAAAGTGATTGGACGGCCAGGAACTTTGAGACCTGATCGAGGATCAGAACCCCGAGTGCCACGAGGAGCACGATCCAGACGAGACGTCCGGGCCCACGCCGCGGTACTCGCGCGCTCCCCGGAGATGCGCTGTGACGTCCCATCGCCAACCTTTCAGGCAAAAGACGGCGGCGCCAGAGGCGCCCCCGGCCCGGGCACGTTCTTAGATGCTGGCCTCAGAAGCGTCGCCCGAGTCCATGCCGCTGAGCATCTTCTCGAGGTAATCCTTCATCCGCTGGCGGTAGCTACGCTCGTACTCGCGCAACTCATCGATCTTGTGCTCGAGGGTTCCGCGCTCGTCGTTCAGCTGCTTGAGGGTCGCGTCCCTCTGTCCTTCGGCATCCGAGACGATCTGCTCTGCGGAGGAACGTGCCTCCGAAATGATGCGATCGGACTCTTCGCGGCCTTCGGCAACGTACTGATCGTGGAGCTTCTGCGCCAGGGCAAGCATTCCTGCGGCCGAACCGGCATCGGGGCTCAATGGTGCCGCGACG
>JAKDIE010000130.1 GCA_030450655.1 Ruaniaceae bacterium | reverse complement strand
GGCGGCGGGGTGGTGGCGGAGATCGCCTCGGTGTACGCGCCGCCCACGAACCCGCCGCCGAGCTCAAGGATCGGGCCCTTGCGCACCGAGTGGGAGAGGACGCCGTCGAAGTAGATGCTGGCCGTCTCGCCCGTGGTGGCAACGCTGGGTATCGCGGGTTGGATCATCACGGCCTTGCCGTCCCCGAGGATCTTCTCGGCGAGAGAAAGGACGAGGGGATCATCGCCGTCGAGCATTGCCGTGTCCTTGGAACCGGCGGAGACCGTGGGTTTAACGACGATCGCCGGCCCCGCCGAACGCGCGGCCGCGAGCACCTCCGCAGGCGTGCGGCAGACCCGCGTGGGCACGATCGGCACGCCGAGGTCCTGGAGTTCGAGCAGGTAGGTCTTGTCGAGGTTCCAGCGGATCACCTCCGGCGGATTGAGGAAGCGGCCGGGCGTCGCCACCGCGTCCATCCACGCCAGGAACTCGCGCGGCCTCTCGCTGTAGTCCCAGGGGCAGCGGACCACGAGCAGGTCGAACGCGTCCCAGTCGACGGAGGGGTCGTGCCACACAGCGCGCGTTGGCGCGATGCTGGCGGCCCGCAGTTCGGCCTCGATCTCGTCGATATCGACCTCGTCGTAACCGAGCACGTCATCGCTGGTCGTGATGAGGGCAACTCTCCCCAGGGGCTTGCTGTTCACGGGACGAGCCTACGGCCCCGCTGGGTGGCTTCTCGGAAACACGTCGACGACGGCGCGGTGTCCGTTCCCTGCAAGCTTCCGATCGCATGTTGCCAGAGGGGCGTGGAGCGCCTCAGAGAGCGCGATGTAGTGGGCATCGTACGAGGTGTAGTTGTGGCGGAGGGCCCACACGCGCTCGGCGAGTGGTGCCGAATCGTACCGAACGACGTTGAACGCGAAGTAGTTGTGACGTGCACGGTCCGCATGCTCCTCCGATAGCGTGCCTCCGAGCGTGAGGCCTCGCAGGACGGAAAGCACCTCGGCATCGAGCAGGTGTGGTGCGGCGATCTCGCCCTCGAGGAGGGTAAGCAGGCGATCATCGATCTCCTTGCCTACGAGCGCCTCGACCATCGCCGAGGCGTCCACCACGATCATCGGCGGTTCTCGTGGAGCGTTTCGAGAATGTCTGACGACGATGGGCCAGTCGTGCGGTCCATCGACCGCAGCCTCTCCACGACTTCCTCGTTCGAGGGCCGCGCGGCGAGGCTGTCCAGTTGGCCCGCAACGTAGGCCGAGAGGGACAGTCCGGACGCGGCAGCGCGCCGCTTCAGCGTCTCGGCGGTCTCCTCTGAGACGTCACGAATGTAGAGAGTCGACATGAACCCATGCTAGCACTCTGCAATCACGTTAGCGATTGCTTGCGGCACATGGATCGCTGGCGAGGTTTTGCGTGGAAGTCCGGCCAATCGGGGCCGCTCGTGAGCCTCCGTAAGGCTGCGCAGTGAGCGGCTATGCCGCCGCAGCACATTCCGGGACTTAATCCCCAGGATGTGGCCCCCGTCACGGGTTACCTTGGTCCTATGTTCGAGGTCAGAATTCACGGCCGAGGCGGACAAGGTGTCGTGACGGCAGCAGAGTTGCTGTCCCTCGCTGCGTTCGAAGAAGGCCATCATGTTCAAGCATTTCCCTCGTTTGGTTCGGAGCGCACCGGGGCGCCAGTCGTCTCCTACTGCCGAATCTCCGAGGGCGAGATCCGCACCAGAGAGCCAGTTCTCGCGCCCGATGCACTCATCATCCAGGACTCGACGCTGCTCTTCTCGGCGGACGTTTTCGCCGGGCTGAAGCCCGATGGCTACGTGGTGATCAACTCGTCGAAGACCATCGAGGAACTCGGCCTGAGCGATCTCCTGGAGGGCCGCGATCCGGCTCGGATCGTCACGGTCCCTGCCACGGACATCGCCCGCGAGCACATCGGCCGCCCGCTGCCGAACGTGGTGCTGCTCGGGGCGCTCGCCGCGCTGACGGGCCGCTTCAAGGTGGACTCCATCGCCCACGCGCTGCGCCGGAAGTTCCCCGAGAAGCTCGCCGCCGCGAACACCACCGCCGCCCGTGCGGCATACGCACTCGTCATGAAGGAGCCCATCGATGCGTGAGCAGATTGAAGGCTCGCAGGCAGTCGCCCGAGCCGTATCCGCGTGCCTCCCCGAGGTGATCTGCGCCTACCCCATCTCCCCGCAAACCCACATCGTCGAGGAGCTCTCGGCGATCGTGAAGCGCGGCGAGATCCCCAACTGCCAGTACGTGAACGTGGAGAGTGAGTTCGCCGCGATGTCCGTGGCGATCGGCTCTTCCGCAACCGGCGCCCGCACGTACACGGCGACGGCGTCCCAGGGCCTGCTCTACATGGTCGAGGCCGTCTACAACGCCTCAGGCCTCGGTCTGCCGATCGTGATGACGGTGGCCAACCGGGCGATCGGCGGCCCGATCAACATCTGGAACGATCACTCGGACTCCATGTCGCAGCGTGATTCCGGCTGGCTGCAGCTCTTCGCCGAGACCAACCAGGAAGCCGCGGACCTGCACGTCCAAGCGTTCCGCATCGCCGAGGAACTCTCGATCCCCGTGATGGTCTGCATGGACGGCTTCATCCTCACCCACGCGATGGAGGAGGTGGACGTCCCCACCCGCGAGCAGGTCCAGGCGTGGCTGCCGCCGTACGTGCCCCGCCAGTCCCTCGACGTGGACGATCCCGTCTCGATCGGAGCGATGGTGGGCCCCGAGGCGTTCACCGAGGTCAAGTACCTCGCCCACCACAAGCAAATGGAGGCCCTCGAACTCATCCCGGAGGTGGCGGCCTCGTTCAAGGAGAGCTTCGGCCGTGATTCTGGCGGCCTCGTGCGCCCGTACAAGTGCGAGGATGCCGAGACGATCATCGTGGCGCTCGGCTCGGTCCTTGGCACCATCAAGGACGTGATCGATGAGCGGCGCGAGCGCGGCGAGAAGATCGGCGCGCTCGGCATCACCTCGTTCCGCCCCTTCCCGCTCGAGGCCGTGCGCGAGGTCCTCCAGCACGCGCAGCGGTTCGTCGCGGTCGAGAAGGCGTTCTCGGTGGGTCTCGGCGGGATCGTGGCGGCCCACTGCCGCGCGGCGCTGTCCCCGCACCCGATCGAGAATTACGAGGTTGCGGCTGGTCTCGGCGGCCGCCCCATCACGAAGGCGTCTCTGCACGGAATGATCGACGACGCCGAAGCGGGCACCCTAGAGCACTTCAGTTTCCTGGACCTGGACAAGGAACTGGTTGAGAAGGAACTCGTACGGGAGCGGGCCAATCGCCGGTCCGGTCCGATCGCGGAGAACATGATTCGCGATGTGGGTATCGGCCGGGCGACGGCGCACTGAGCGAGGAGAGATCATGTCAACGATCACGAACGAAAAGCTGAAGTTCTACCAGACCGGGTCCTTCGCCGTCGGCAACAGGCTCGTGCCGCTGCAACTTCGGTCCTTCCAATCCGAGGAGGATCGCGCCAACGCGCTCACCTCCGGTCACCGCGCCTGCCAGGGTTGCGGCGAGGCGCTCGGCGCCCGCTACGTGGTGGATGCCGCGCTCGCCTCCGCGGAGGGCAAGGTCATGGCCGTCAACGCCACGGGCTGCCTCGAGGTGTTCTCGACTCCCTACCCCGAGACGTCGTGGCAACTGCCCTGGCTGCACTCGCTGTTCGGTAATGCCCCGGCCGTGGCCACGGGCGTGCAGGCGGCGCTGCGGGCGAAGGGGCGCGAGGACATCCGCGTGCTCGCGCAGGGCGGCGACGGCGGCACCGTGGATATCGGTTTCGCGTGCCTCTCCGGCATGTTCGAGCGGAACGACGACGTCCTCTACGTCTGCTACGACAACGAGGCGTACATGAACACGGGCGTGCAACGCTCCGGCGCCACGCCGCCCGCCGCGCGCACGGCCACCACGCAGGCCGTGGGCGAGCATCCGGGCAACGTGTTCGGGCAGGGCAAGAACGTGCCGCGTATCGCGATGGCGCACGAGATTCCGTACGTGGCCACCGCCACCGTGGCGGATCTGCGGGATCTCGAGTACAAGGTGCAGCGCGCCATGTCCATGCGCGGCGCCCGCTACCTGCACGTGATGGTGCCGTGCCCGCTCGGCTGGGGATCGGCATCGCAGGACACGATCAAGCTGGCGCGTCTGGCCTCCCAATCCGGGCTCTTCCCGGTATTCGAGGCTGAGCACGGCGAGGTGGTGGCGTCCTCGAAGATTCGCCAGCGCGTGCAGGTCGAGGAGTACCTGAAGCTGCAACGGCGCTTCGCCCACCTCTTCAAGCCGCGCCAAGACGACGTGATCGACGCGCTGCAGGCGATGGCCGATCGCAACATCGTGCGATACGGCCTGCTGGACGACTCCACTATCCCGGCCTACCCGGCCGCGCCCCAGGAGGACTGACTCATGGAAAAGCCATTCGCGATCACCCTCGACGTGGGCTCATCGCTCGCGAACCAGACCGGTTCGTGGCGCACCGAACGCCCCACCTATGTGAGCCTGCTGCCCCCGTGCAACAACGCGTGCCCGGCGGGCGAGAATGTCCAGGGCTGGCTGTACGAGGCCGAGGAGGGCAACTACGAGGAGGCCTGGCGCGTCCTCATGCGGGATAACCCGTTCCCGGCGATCATGGGGCGGGTCTGCTACCACCCCTGCCAGGTTGCCTGTAACCGGGCCGAGCTCGATGAAGCGGTGGGGATCAACGCCGTCGAACGTTTCCTTGGAGACCAGGCGATCAAGGAGGGCTGGGCGCTGACCCCGCTCGTTCCGGATACCGGCAAGAGCGTGCTCATCATTGGCGCCGGCCCCTCCGGCATGAGCGCCGCGTACCACCTGCGCCGCATGGGCCACACGGTCACGGTCAAGGAGGCCGGGCCGATGATCGGCGGCATGATGCGGTTCGGCATCCCCACGTACCGCCTGCCGCGTGACATTCTCGACGCCGAGATGGCGCGCATCACGGACATGGGCGTGACGGTGGAGGTCAACACGAAGGTGGAGGACCTGCAGGCCGAGGCTGCGAAGTTCGACGCCGTGTTCCTCGCCGTGGGCGCGCACATCGGCAAGCGCGCGTACATTCCCGCCGGCGAATAGGCGAAGATACTCGACGCGATCACGCTGCGGCGGGACGTGGAGACCGGCGAGGCCCCCATGCTCGGACGCCGAGTGGTGATCTA
>JAKDIE010000456.1 GCA_030450655.1 Ruaniaceae bacterium | reverse complement strand
CAGACCTCGACGCGGAATGGCTGAGGAAGCGGATCTACGAGATCACGCAGAGACTACTGACCGTGGATGTCACGGAGACAGTCGTACGCGGTATTCGGCTCCTCATCGTCGTCTCTCCGAGTGCGGTTGAGCCGATCCGCGTGAATGGACGGATTCAGTGGCGCGTTGACGAGAGCTGCGTGGAGGTTGACGCGGCGACGTGGCACGCTCGTCGGATGAGCGCGCTGAACTATGACTGGTCGAACGATGACTCGGGGATTCCAGTCGCGGACGCACGGCCTCAAGCGCTTACGGTGGCTCGGGAATTTCTCGACTCGAGCGGTGATAGCAGTGCAGAAGATCTCGGGCGCGCGAGTGATGCCCAGCTACTTCGGCGGCTAAATGTGGTGACAGGCCATGACACGCTCACCAATGCCGGAGCTATCGCTTTCGTTGGACGTCCTACTCCCTTGTTGGACTACATGCGCCGCGATCACGCGGGTGCTGATAGCGCAATGCGCGTTAATCGGGGCGGGCGGTCACTCATCGAGGAGCTCTCGGAGGTGTTCCTCACCTTTGACGCGAGCAACCCCACACGGCACGTTCACGCTGGCCTGGTGGTAGGGCAGATGCGGGAAATCCCACGCATTGCGGCACGAGAAGCGATTGTGAATGGTGTGGCGCATCGAGAATGGGGCCTGACTGCGCCAACGGTTGTTGAACACGTGGGTACGACCCTCCGTGTGACGAGTCCCGGAGGCTTCGTCGGGGGCGTGAATTCCGCGAACATCATCACGCACCCCTCACGGTCCCGCAATCAAGCATTGACGCAACTTCTCGCGGATCTTCATGTTGCCGAGCGTGAAGGAATCGGTGTGGACAGGATGGTCCGCGAAATGCTCCGGCTCGGGTATCAGCCACCGGTGATTGTCGAGAAGAGTGGGCCAATGGTGTCAACATCGCTTATCGGTGACGCCATCGATGTGGGGTGGATCAACTGGTTGGCAGCGATACGGCCCGCAACTGAATCATCCGATGTCTCGTCGCTCCTGTTACTCCGGCGCCTCGCCACGATCGGTTGGGTGGACGAAGAGAGCGCGGCCCCGCTCATCCAGTTGCCGGTGGAGGAGGCTCAAGGAGCGATCCGGAAGCTCGCCACTTCGGTCATGCGTGGCTACGCCGTGGTTCAGAGGATCTCTGGAACACCAGAGTCATCATCGGCGGTCTGGCGCCTCAGTGATCATGCGCTCGATGCGATGACTGAGCTGTACCACGCAGCCGGGAGCGCAGTAGTCCGCCCGAGTCGGCGTGAGGTTGCGCGCTCATATGCCGCGCATCGCGGCCGAATCAGCAGCACTGAACTCGCAGAACTCGTCGGTGCGAGTCCGAGTAACGTGGGAGGTACGCTCAAGGCGCTTGCTGCGGAGGGCGAATTGGAGCCATCGAGTCCAGCAGGGCGCGGCAGAGGATTCTACTACCGCTGGGCAGGATAATCGCAGTTGCATGCCGCACCCCGAGCACGCGGTCGAGTCGGGCTTTGGGCCCGACGGCGTCCTCG
>JAKDIE010000455.1 GCA_030450655.1 Ruaniaceae bacterium | reverse complement strand
CGGTGGTTGTGGCTTTTGGGGCTAAAACCGAACAACCCATCTCCAACTCCGGTGTGAGGCGCGAATGAGGGAAGGTGGGCGAGCGAAGAGCGGGAGGGCCGCGCTTTTGCCGCCGCGTGTGGGCACGCTATTGCCGCCGCGTGTGGGCGCGTGCGTGCGCTTCCGCGGGCTACTTGCTGAGCAGTTCCGCCACGTAATCCACGTCCTTGTCGCCGCGGCCCGAGAGGTTCACGATCACGATGTCGTCGCTGCTCAGGGTGGGCGCGAGCTTCATGGCGTGGGCGAGCGCGTGCGCGCTCTCAAGCGCAGGGATGATGCCCTCGAGCCGGGACAGCGCGGTGAACGCCGCGATCGTCTCGTCGTCCGTGGCCGTCACGTAGTTGACGCGGCCCACATCCTTCAGGTGAGCGTGCTGCGGGCCCACGCCCGGGTAGTCCACGCCCGAGGCGATGGAGTGAACGGCGGAGGGTTCGCCGTCGTCGTCCTGGAGAACGATGGTCTCCATTCCGTGCAGCACACCCCGCGTCCCGAGGGTCATCGTGGCGGCGTGGCGGGCCGTATCCAGGCCCTCGCCGGCGGGCTCCACGCCGTAGATCGCCACATCCTCGTCATCGAGGAACGCCGAGAACAGACCAATCGCGTTCGAGCCGCCACCCACGCAGGCCACGAGCGCATCGGGCAGGCGCCCTGCCTCCTCGAGGATCTGCGCGCGGGCCTCGCGCCCCACCACGGACTGGAAATCTCGCACCATCGAGGGGAAGGGATGAGGACCGACGACGGACCCGATCGCAAACAGCGTGTCCCGGAAATCGCGGGCGTAGACGTTGAACGCCGAGTCCACGGCCTCCTTGAGCGAGGCTCCACCCTCAGTCACCGCAACCACCGTGGCGCCGAGCAGCTCCATCCGCACCACGTTGGGGTGCTGCTTGGCCACGTCGATCGCGCCCATGTGGATCTCGCACTCGAGGCCCATCAGCGCGGCGGCGGTCGCCAGCGCCACACCGTGCTGGCCGGCGCCCGTCTCGGCAATCAGCTTCTTCTTGCCCATCCGCTTGGCGAGCAGAGCCTCGCCCAGCGTGTGGTTGATCTTGTGCGCGCCGGTGTGGTTGAGGTCCTCGCGCTTGAGGTACACCTGCGCGCCGCCGAGCTCCGCAGTGAAGCGCGGGGCGAGGTACAGCGGGGACGGGCGGCCCACGTACACGCGGAGCAGGCGCTCATACTCGGCGAGGAACTCGGGGTCCTGGCGCGCCTCTTCGTACGCCGCCGCCACCTCGGCCATGGGCTCCACGAGGTGTGGAGGCAGGTGTGCGCCCCCGTACGTGCCGAAGTATCCGCTCTCGTCAGCTTGGGTCAAGGACATGGTGGTGGCCCCCATCGTTGTTGGTCTATCTCGCCGATAGGTTATGGCGCCGCGCGTTCACGCAGCGGTATGCGTCACCATTCGGACTGCCCTGCGCTCCGGGGGGTCCGGGTCCTAAGGGACTCAGGGCGTCTCTCTCAGGAGAAAGTGGAGCTGGTTGATGCGATTGGGAGCTGTA
>JAKDIE010000454.1 GCA_030450655.1 Ruaniaceae bacterium | reverse complement strand
GCGCGTGGCGAGCGGGGACGCCGTCATGGCCCCACAGGTGACGCGGCGGATGCTGGAGCGAATGGGCGCCGCACCCGAGGCCCCCGTGCCCAGCCCGCACACAGCCTTCGCGGCCGTGCCCGCCCAGCCCACGACCGCGCCGTCGGGCACAGCACACACCACGCTCGAGGCCCTCACCGAGCGGGAACGCGAGGTGTTGGCGCTGATCGGCGAAGGCCTCAACAACGCCGAGATCAGCGAGCGCCTCTTCCTCTCGGAATCCACCGTCAAGACCCACGTGGGCCGCGTGCTGTTCAAGCTCGAGCTGCGGGACCGCATCCACGCCGTGATCCTCGCCAAGGAGCTCGGGCTGTAGCCGGTAGTACCCAGGTACCACGCGCAACCGGGCACGGCACCCACGGACAGTACCGAGGGGGGACGCGCTACCCGGCCCCGCCGCGCGAAACTCGAAGAGTCAGAAACGACTATCCGAGTGAGGACACCATGATCAACGCCCGCGGGCTGACCAAGCAGTACGGCAGCAAGGTGGCGCTCGTCGACGCCACGTTCGATATCCAACCGGGACGCGTCACCGGCTTCCTCGGCCCGAACGGAGCCGGGAAGTCCACGTCCATGCGCCTGATGGTGGGCCTCGATCGCCCGACGGCGGGAGTGGTCACCATCGGTGGGAAGCGGTACGCCGATCACGCGGCGCCGCTCACGGTGGTGGGCGCGCTCCTCGACGCGAAGGGCGTGCACCCGGGGCGTTCGGCGCGCAGCCACCTGCTCGGCCTCGCCGCCACGCACCGGATCGGGGCGCGCCGGGTGGAGCAGGTGCTCGCCATGACCGGGCTCACGGATGTGGCCCACAAGCGCGTGGGCGGCTTCTCGCTTGGCATGGGCCAGCGCCTCGGTATCGCGGCGGCGCTGCTCGGCGATCCGCAGGTGCTCATCCTGGACGAGCCCGTCAACGGGCTGGATCCCGACGGCGTGCTGTGGGTGCGCAATCTCGTGCGCGCGCAGGCCGCTGAGGGCAAGACGGTACTGCTTTCGAGCCACCTCATGAGCGAGATGGCGCAGACCGCCGATCACGTGATCGTGCTCGGCCGCGGCCACGTCATCGCCGATGCCCCGATCGCGCAGCTGCTCGCCGGCGGCGCGCCGCGCGTGCGCGTGACGAGCCCCGAGGCCACGCGCCTCGTCACGGCGATTCGTGACGCGCAGCTGGGCGGTCCCGAACTCACTATCGACGTGGAGGCCGAAGGCACGCTCGTTGTGACCGGGGCGAGCGCGCGGGAGGTGGGGTATCTCGCTTCCATCAGTGGCATCGAACTGCACGAACTCACGCCGGTCAACGGCAACCTCGAAGAGGCCTACATGGCACTGACGCGAGACGAGATCGAGTACCAGACCCTCGCGCCGCTGACCGCCTAATCCCCATCTCGTACGAAGGACACTGCTATGACAACCACACTCGCTCCCCAGACCACCCCCGCCCCTGCGACTGCCGCGGGCCCCACGCCGCCGGCGTACCAGCTCACCCTCGCCGGCGCGATTCACTCCGAA
>JAKDIE010000129.1 GCA_030450655.1 Ruaniaceae bacterium | reverse complement strand
CGGTGGTGCATTTCGCCGATCTCTCGGATGCCGAGATCGTGGCGTACGTGGCCACGGGCGAACCGCTGCGAGTGGCCGGCGCGTTCACGATCGACGGGCTGGGCGGTGCATATGTGACGGGGATCGAGGGCGATCACCACGGGGTGGTGGGACTATCGCTGCCGCTGTTTCGCGAGTTGCTCCTGCGGCGCGGCGTCCAGATCCACGAGTTACGGGTGGCGTGACCAGCGCCAGCTGGGCTGCGAGCCGCGCACTCCGAGGCGGGCGCGCCGCATCCACTCCGTAGGCTTCGCTGCCGGTTCGTCCTCCTCAGGGACGCTGCCCTCCATGAGGGTGACGGCAAGAATCGCGGCGAGTTCGTCATCATTGGCCTTGCCGGAGATGACGCGCAGGCCCTCCAACGGAGTTCCCGCGAGCGTGGGACGTTCGTGCAGTGCGGTCATAGCGGTATGTTCCCGTGTCTCTTGGTGGGAGCCGAGGAGCGCTTCGTGCGAAGTGCCCGCAGGGCCTGGACAATCTGGACGCGCGTGGCGGCCGGTTCGATGACGGCGTCAACGTACCCGCGGGACGCGGCGTCCCATGGGTTGATCAGAGCATCCTCATACTCGGAGATGAGGCGCTGCCGCTCGGCGTCCACGTCTCCACCGGCGGCGCCAGTGGCCTTGAGTGCGCCGCGGTGCAGGATCTCCACGGCGCCCGAAGAACCCATCACGGCGATCTGGGCGGTGGGCCAGGCGAGGTTAATATCCGCGCCGAGCTTCTTCGAGCCCATCACGATGTACGCGCCGCCGTAGGCCTTGCGTGTGATGAGCGTGACCAGCGGCACGGTTGCCTCGGCGTAGGCGTAGATCAGCTTGGCGCCGCGGCGAATGATCCCGTTCCACTCCTGCTCGGTGCCGGGCATGAATCCTGGCACGTCCACGAGCGTGAGGACCGGGATGTTGAAGGCGTCGCAGGTGCGTACGAACCGCGCGGCCTTCTCTGACGCGTCGATGTCAAGGGTCCCGGCCTTCACGAGCGGCTGGTTGGCCACGATCCCCACGGGGAAGCCCGCCACGTTGCCGAACGCGGTGAGGATGTTGCCGGCCCATTCGGACTGCAACTCGAGGAAGGTGGAATCATCGAGGACAGCCTCCATGACGGTGCGCATGTCATAGGCCTGCGCATCCGAATCGGGGACGAGGTCATTCAACTCCAGATCGCTCTCGGTGATCTCCATCTCCACGTCCACCGGGAAGATCGGCGGGTCCGAGAGGTTGTTCGATGGCAGATAGGTGAGAAGCGAATGCACATAGTCGAAAGCATCGTCCTCGTCCTCAGCCGCATAATGCGCCACGCCGGAACGCTGCGAATGCGCCGAGGCGCCCCCGAGTTCCTCGAAACCCACATCCTCGCCCGTCACCGCGCGGATCACGTCCGGACCGGTGATGAACATGTTCGAGGTTCCCTTGACCATGACGACGACGTCCGTGAGGGCTGGGGAGTACACCGCGCCGCCCGCTGAGGGTCCCATGATCAACGAAATCTGGGGGATCACGCCCGAGGCGGCGACGTTCCGGCGGAAGATCTCGGCAAACTGGGTGAGCGCGGCAACGCCCTCCTGGATGCGCGCACCGCCGCCGTCGGAGATGCCGATGAGGGGAACGCCCGTGTTGAGCGCGAGATCCATGACCTTGGTGATCTTCTGGCCGTGCACCTCGCCGAGGGAGCCACCGAAAGCGGAGAAATCCTGCGAATAGATGCATACCTGGCGGCCATCGATCGTGCCAAAGCCCGCCACGACGCCGTCGCCGAGCGGGTGGCGCTTATCGATGCCAAAGGATGTGGCGCGATGGGTGGCGAACGCATCGAGTTCCACGAAGGAGCCCTCATCCAGGAGTCCCGTGACTCGCTCGCGGGCCGAACGCTTGCCGCGTGCGGCCTGGCGCTCCTGGGCGCTCGCTTCCGCGGATTCGAGTTCGGCGATGCGCGAAGCGAGATCAGCGCGGCGTTCTGCGGCGGCGTTTGTACTCATCCGTTTCAGGCTACGTAGTGGAGCCCGCTAACTGACACGCCGCCGGGCGTCGAAAAATGCCCTCATCCTTGTGGGGCATCTACAAGTCCGAACGAGAAATCACGGCGCGCGTCCGCGAATCTCTCGGCGCATTTTGCCTGCCATTGACCGGCGTGCCACCGCGGCGTTATGAAATCGTAATGACCAACATGTGGGACAAAGGTCCCACCTCGCGCCCTCCGCACACGCGCTTGTCACACTGGTGACCAATCGGTGAAACGTCCTTTAGGTACGTTCACTGTGAAACTCGGGGGCCTTCCCCAACCAACTCGCTCGAGTGGGCCGCGCCCGCACGGATGGAAGGAAACACATGACACGTCGAAATGCCCTTGCACGGACAGTCGCACTCGCGGCGGCCGCAACACTCGCACTCGCAGCCTGCTCAGGCGCGAGCGAAGGGAACGGCGACGGTGAGCCTACAGCTGACCAGACGAGCGATTCCGGCGACGGGGGTGACGCACCCGCTCCTTCGGGCGATGCCCTGTTCATCGGTTCGTTCCTGCCGAGCACTGGCGCGCTCGCCTATCTCGGACCGCCCGAGATCGCCGGCGTTGACCTCGCCGTCAACGAGATCAACGAGGCCGGAGGTCTCTTTGGCCAGGACGTCGCGGTGCAGCACGAGGACTCCTCGGACACGGATAACCCGCAGATCGGCTCACAGTCGATCACCACGCTCCTGAACGCGGGCGTGGATGCGATCGTTGGCGCGGCCTCATCGGGTGTGACGCTGAATGTGATCGACGACGTGGTGAACTCCGGGACGCTGATGATCTCGCCCGCGAACACGGCGACCACGCTCTCGGGGTACTCGGAGCTGTTCTTCCGCACCTCTCCGCCGGACACGGTGCAGGGTGACGCTCTGGCGAACCTGATGATGGCCGACGGGCACGAGAACATCGGCATCCTCGTCTTCAACGAGGACTACGGCACGTCACTTCGCGACGTGGTTGTGGACGTCGTCGAAGGCGCAGGCAACACGATCACCTACGGCCAGCAGGGCCAGGAGTTCGACACGAACGCTCCAGGATTCTCCACCGAGGTGCAGGCGATCCTCGCCACGAACCCGGACGCGATCGCGCTGATCGCCTTCGATCAGACCGTGAGCATCGTCCCCGAACTGATCGGATCGGGATTCGCCGCCGAGAACATCTACCTGGTTGACGGCAACACGGCCGACTACTCGGAAGACTTCGACGCGGGCGTCCTCACCGGCGCGAAGGGCACCATTCCCGGCGCGTTCCCGGACGCCGCTTTCCAGGAGCGTCTCAACGGCGCGTGGGGTAGCACCCTGACCAGCTTCGCGTACGGGCCCGAGGCCTACGACGCCACGCTGCTCGTGGCGCTCGCCGCGCTGAAGGCCGGTTCGCCGGATGCGACGGCGATCGGCGAGAACATGGCGGCGGTTTCCGGCGCGAACGGCGGCACCGAGTGCACCGGTTGGGTCGAGTGCTCCGATCTCGTGACGGCCGGCGAGGACATCATCTACCAGGCGTCCTCCGGCGTTGGCCCGTTCAACGCGGCGAACGACCCGTCCAGCGCGTGGATTGGTGTGTACGTGTACGACGAGAACAACGTCCCCGTGTGGACCGATGCCCAGTTCGGTGAGGTTCCGCAGGGCTAATCCCTGAGACGAGAGGGGCTCCGGCGATAGCCCGGGGCCCCTCTTTTCGCACCTTCTCGCGCCCAGCGAGGCCCATTCGTTGTAGCCAATCGCCAATCGTCGCCACGGCACGCTGAGCGTTCGCCTATACGGGCAGGGGCCGTCACGTCGATAGTGTGAGGATTCAGCTAACGATGACCACGAGCAACGAGGAGGCCCACGCGTGCCTATCACGAAGGTACTCATCGCGAACCGCGGTGAGATCGCCGTCAGGATCATCCGTACCTGCCGGGACCTCGGCATCGAATCGGTGGCAATCTACGCGGAACCGGATCGCAACGCACTGCACGTGGAGATGGCCGATGAGGCGTACTCGCTCGGTGGCACAACTGCCGCCGAGTCCTATCTCCGCGGGGATGCTGTGATCGCGCTCGCCGAACGCGCGGGCGCGGACGCGATCCACCCCGGCTACGGCTTCCTCTCGGAGAACGCGGACTTCGCGCGCGCCGTCATCGAGGCCGGAATCATCTGGATCGGCCCTCCGCCTCAGGCGATCGAGTCGCTCGGAGACAAGGTCTCGGCCCGCAAGCTCGCGCAGCAGGCGGGCGCGCCCCTCGTTCCCGGCACGCCGGATCCTGTCAAGAACGCCGACGACGTCCTCGCGTTCGCCCAGGCACATGGCCTGCCGGTGGCGATCAAGGCGGCATTCGGCGGTGGCGGGCGCGGGCTGAAGGTGGCGCGCACCCTGGAGGAGGTCCCCGAGCTCTTCGACTCGGCCGTGCGTGAGGCGGTTGCCGCCTTTGGCCGCGGGGAGTGCTTCGTGGAGCGCTTTCTCGATCGCCCCCGGCACATCGAGACCCAATGCCTCGCGGACTCCCACGGCAACGTGGCCGTCATCTCCACCCGTGACTGCTCGCTGCAGCGCCGCCACCAGAAGCTGGTCGAAGAGGCGCCCGCGCCCTTCCTCAGCGGCGCCCAACTGACGCTCCTCACGGAGGCCTCCACGGCGATTCTGCGGACCGCGGGGTACGTGGGTGCGGGAACCTGCGAGTTCCTGCTCGGCGCGGACGGGACGATCTCGTTCCTCGAGGTCAACACACGATTGCAGGTGGAGCACCCCGTCACCGAAGAGGTCACCGGTCTCGACCTGGTGGCCGAGCAGATCCGTATTGCTGAAGGCGAGGAGCTCGGCTACGACTCCGTGCCCGTGCGCGGCCACTCATTCGAGTTCCGCCTCAACGGCGAAGACCCGGCGATGCGCTTCCTCCCGAGCCCAGGGACCATCACGCGCGCCGCCTGGCCGATGGGCCCGGGTGTGCGGGTGGACGCGGGGATCCGGCCGCCCTCGATAGTATCCGGCGCCTTCGATTCGATGATCGCCAAACTCATCGTGACCGGTCCCAACCGCGAAATGGCGCTGGGCCGGGCGCGGCGCGCCCTCATTGAACTGGCGATCGACGGCGTCAAGACCACCATCCCGTTCCACCGCGCGGTGCTCGATCACCCGAGCTTCACGGCCGTGGACGCGGCAGATTTCCGCAT
>JAKDIE010000128.1 GCA_030450655.1 Ruaniaceae bacterium | reverse complement strand
GCCGCAAGGGCACCAACCGCTGCCGATTCCGTGGGCGTGAACAGGCCCGAGTACATGCCTCCGAGGACGATGAAGAAGAGGATCCCCACCCGGATCAGGCCGCGCATCGGGAGGTCCCGAAGACGCGTGGGCGCGGTGGGGGCGATCTGCTTCACGGCGGTCAGCGTGGCCGTGCCGCCCGAACCGGACAGCGCTGGGGTAGTTCCCGCGGCGACGGCGAGGGCCTGGTTCAGTTCCTTCTGCTTCGCCACCTGCTTCGGGGCAATCACCATGATGAAGATGGCAAAGGCGATCGCGGTGAGGATTCCCGGGAGGATTCCGGCCGCGAGGACCTTGGCGACCGACTCTCCGGTCATGATCGCGTAGAGCACCAGGATGATGCTCGGAGGAATGAGAACTCCGAGCGTTCCCGCCATCGCCACGGTGGCCGTGGCAAGCGAATCGGGATACCCGTGCTTCCGCATCTCTCCCACCGAGAGCTTGGACATGGTGGCAGTGGTGCCGATCGAGGAGCCCGAGACGGCGGCGAAGCCTGCGCAGGCCATGACCGTGGCCACACCGAGCCCGCCAGGTAGCTTGGCGAACACATGGGCCGCGATGGCGTACACCTGTTCCGCCATCTTCGCCTTCATCGCGAACATCCCCATCAAGATGAACATCGGAATGATCGTCAGAGTGAAGCGTGCCGTCTCGTCAAAGGGGATCGAGCCGAGCATGTTGGAGGCGAAGCTGAAATCGCGTAGGAGTGCAAGGCCGACGGCGCCGGAGAACCCAAGTGCGAATGCGACTGGCATGCGCATGGCCAGGAGGGCAAGGAGTAGAACGACGATCGCGACGACGAGTGTCATGTTGCTCATGAGCGCGGCCCTTCCTGTGTAGTGCCGGACGAATCTGGATTAGTTGCCGCAGCAAGCGCTGCCGCGTCGTCATCACCCGGGGTGACGTACTCGTAGTGGTGCACCACCACGTCGGGCATCTGCTCTTCGATGCCAAGGACTTCCTTGCCCGAGGCCACCCGAATCAGGTTGACGATCGAGACAAGAAGCATCGCCGCCAGGCCGATCACGATGATCCACCGCCCGGGCCAGAGGGGCCAGTTCACGAGCCCCATGCGAAGCTCGTTGGACTGCGTGGAGGCGATTGCGCGCACCACGGTGGCCCAGATCATCCACGCGACGAAGGCCGAGGTGGCTGCCCATGCGATGGATAGGAGCCAGCGATTCACCTTGGGAGGCATGCGCTCCGTGAGGAGGTCAACCGCGATATGGGAGTTTGTGGCGCCTGTGTACGCCATACCGAGGAACACGGCCGCCACTAGCGCCGTCTCGCTCAGTTCGAGAATTCCTGGGACGGATCGGCCGTACAAGGTGCGAAACACCACGTCGACGGCGATCGCGATCATCATGATCACCGTGGCGAGCGTGGCGAAAACCCCAAGGGTCGAACTGATCCCGATGACTGCCTTTTTCATCGTTCAATCCTTTTGCTGATCGGGTGGGCCCTCTCGGGCCCACCCGAAGGTTGTTAGTTGGCGCCGAACCTGTCGATGCAGGCCGAGACCGCATCCGCGACGATGTCCGGCTGGGAGGAGGCCTCGTCGAGCGCGGCCTGGTAATCGGCGAGGTAGCCGCGCGCATCGGCGAGACCATCGGCCTCTGCCTGCGTGATCCACTCTTCGATCAGATCGGCCTGCACGGCGTCCCGCCACTCGGCCGTGGCGGCCGCGTCCCAGGCGGTGAAGCTCTCGGTGTTCGGGAACTCGATGAGGGACGTGCACTGGGTCTCGGTGACCGCGTTGAACGCCTCCATACCGGCGCCGCCGTTGAGTTCGTCGCGGACCTCATCCACGATCGCGCGCAGATCGTCCGGGATCGAGTCGTAGAAGTCCTTGTTCATCCAGATGGCGAACGTGGTGTAATGGCCGACCCCTGGGTCCGTCCAGGTGGTCAACTGCTCCATGAGCTTGTAGTCCACTGGCCCGTCCATGGTCCACGCCACGGCATCCGCAATGCCACGTTCGATGCCTTCGTACGTTTCGGCGGCGGGCAGGGCGATCACGTTGGCCCCGCCCTCTTCGAATGCGCGCTGGAGCATCGCACCCGTCACGCGGAAGCGGACTCCAGAGATGTCCGCAACGTTATTGACAGGCTCGTTCGAGCCGAGGATCAGCTTGCCTGGCCCCCATCCACCGATGAGTTCGATGCCGGCGTTCTCCCACTGTGCGCGGGCAGACTCGTTCTCCATGTTGACCTTGTAGAGCGACTGCATCAGTGCCTGCGAGTTCTCCACCATGAAGGGGATCGTTGCCACGGTCATCGAGGGGAATACCTGCGCCGAGTAGTCGGAGATCGAGATTCCGAGATCCACCCGACCGTCTCGCACGCACTCGGCGATTTCAGGTGCCTTGCAGATCGATTCGGGCTCCGTGCGGTCGATCTCGATTCGACCATCGGAGCGCTCCTCAAGTTGGTCGAAGAACCAGGTGACAACAGGTGCGTTCGGCGTGTTGGGTTGCACCATCGTGGCGGTGTTGATGGTGATGGTCTCGCCGCTCCCGCCACCGCCGTCGGACGTCGTGGTGCCATCGGTCTCGGCGCCCGCTGCGCCTCCGCCGTTCGTTTCGCCGCCCCCGCCACCGCAGGCGCTCAGGGTCAATGCCGCCACGGCGAGAACCGCGGTGACTGTGTATCGGATGTTCTTTCGCATGTTTCCGTGTTCCTTCGTCGTTGAAATTGTCCAGCCCTAGAGCTGGGTGCCGATCTTGAAGCCTTCGTCGGTGTCGCCCTTGCGGGTGTATGAGAAGCCGTCCGCACCGATGGTGACGGCCATTTCCGAGGATTCCTCACGCTTGACGATTGGCACGGGGTTCCCGTCCAGATCGAGCACGATCGAGGCATCGGTGTACCAGGACGGGACCACGGGGTTGCCCCACCAATCGCGGCGCTGGTTGTCGTGGACGTCCCACGTGACCACCGGGTTGTCCGGGTCTCCCGTGTAGTAGTCCTGCGTGTAGATCTCCACGCGGTGCCCGTCCGGGTCCCGCAGGTAGAGGTAGAAGGCGTTGGAGACGCCGTGACGGCCCGGGCCGCGCTCGATGTGGTCGCTCAGACGCAGCGCGCCGAGCTTGTCGCAGATGTGGATGATGTTGTGCTTCTCGTGGGTGGAGAACGCCACGTGGTGCATGCGCGGTCCGTCTCCACCCGTCAGCGCGGTATCGTGCACCGTCTGCTTGCGGCAGAACCACGCGGCGTAGGTGGTGCCTTCTTCGTCCTTGATTTCTTCGGTGCGCTTGAAGCCGAGGTCCTCGAGGAATGCGGCGCCCTGGGGCACGTCGGGGTAGACCTGGTTGAAGTGATCGAGGCGCACCAGCGCCCCGGCGCCCTGCTTGTCGTAGGCCCACGCGAGACGCTCCACGTGCTCCACCTCGTAGAAGTACTCGTAGGGGAAGCCCAGCGGGTCGAGCACGCGCACGGCGTCGGAAATGCCCTTGGTGAACGAGCCGCGGCGCACGTCGCAGCCAAGCTCGCGGTAGTAGGCCTCAGCCTTGTCCACGTCCTCGGGGGAGCGGACCCGGAACCCGAAGGCCGCCACCGCCGCCGTGTCCGCCTTGCGCAGCACGAGGTTGTGGTGGATGAACTCCTCGAACGAGCGCAGGTAGACCGCGTTCTCGTCCTCCTCAGTCACAACGAGACCGAGGATGTCCGCATAGAACTCGCGGGACTTCGCGAGGTCCGTGACCGTCAGTTCCATGTACGCGCAGCGCAGCACGTCCGGTGCTGGCGCCGTGGGGGTGGGGATGGTTGTCATTCCTGTATCTCCTTTGATTTTCAGCTTCCCGGGCCGGCGAGCCCCGGGTCGTTCTCTGAATAGCCGGTTGCGCCGAAGCGCGTGGTGTGGACGTCACCGAGGGTGAGGTGAACGGCCTGCTGGTTCGAGTAGAAGTCGAGACTGCGGTAGCCACCCTCGTGGCCGAGTCCCGAAGCCTTCACGCCGCCGAACGGTGTGCGCAGATCGCGCACGTTGTGAGAGTTGACCCACACCATTCCGGACTCGATTGCGTGCGAGACGCGGTGTGCGCGCTCGAAATTCGTGGTCCACACGTAGGCCGCGAGGCCGTACTTGACGTCATTCGCCAGCTCGATGGCCTCCTCCTCCGTGTCGAACGGAGTGATGCCGACGACGGGGCCGAAGATCTCCTCCTGGAAGATCCGGGCCGTGCGGGGGACATCGGCGAACACGGTGGCCTCGAGGTAGTTGCCCACCGGGAGGTTCTCGGGGCGTGAGCCTCCGGCCACGAGCCGGCCCTCGGACTTCCCGATCTCGACGTACTCCATGACTCGCTCATAGTGGCTCGGGTGCACAAGCGCCGCGAGCTCCGTGTCCGGGTCCGACGGCGCACCCACCTTGACCTTCTTCGCTCGCTCCGCGAAGGCCGCCACGAAACGCTCGTAGATCGGCCTCTCTACCAGGATGCGGGAAGAGGCGGTGCAGCGCTCCCCGTTCAGGGAGAAAACCCCGAACAAGGTGGAGTCGAGAGCGGACTCGAAATCGGCGTCGGCGAAGACAACTGCGGGGGACTTGCCGCCCAACTCCATCGACATCGACTTCATGGTGGCGGCGCAGTTCGCGAAGATGGTCTGGCCCGTGGTGGTCTCTCCCGTGAACGAGATGAGGTTCACGTCCGGGTGCTTCACGAGCGCGTCGCCGGCGGATTCGCCGAAGCCGTGCACGATGTTGAATGCGCCCTCGGGTAGCCCGGCCTTCTCGAAGACCTGGACCCAGAGCTCGGCGGAGAGCGGCGTGAACTCGGCCGGCTTCAGCACCACCGTGCACCCTGAGGCCAGCGCGGGGGCCAGCTTCCAAGACTCCTGCATGAACGGGGTGTTCCACGGAGTGATCAGGCCCGCCACGCCCTTCGGCTTACGGTTCACGTAGTTGATCTGGCGGCCGGGCATCTTGTAGGCGTCATCTACCTGGGCCACGATCAGGTCCGCGAAGAAGCGGAAGTTCTCGGCGGCGCGCATCGCCTGGCCCTTGGCCTGGCGAATCGGCAGTCCCGAGTCGAAGGACTCGCGGGCGGCCAGTTCCTCGTTGATTGCGGTGACCTCATCGGCAACCTTGTAGAGAATGCGGGCGCGCTCGCGGGGCATCATGTGGGGCCAAGGGCCGTCATCGAAGGCTCGGCGAGCGGCGGCAACGGCGGCGTCGAT
>JAKDIE010000453.1 GCA_030450655.1 Ruaniaceae bacterium | reverse complement strand
TTCGCTGCGTTGAGGATGTTCTGGGTGGAGCGGTAGTTCTGTTCCAGCATTACGGTGCGGGCGTGGGGGTAGTCCTTCTCGAACTCCTCGATGTTGCGGATCGTGGCGCCGCGGAACGCGTAGATGGACTGGTCCGAATCGCCCACCACCGTGAGGCTGCCGGGGTTCGCGGTGCCGGCTCCCACGAGTTCGCGGATGAGGACGTACTGCGCGTGGTTGGTGTCCTGGTACTCGTCCACGAGCACGTGGCGGAAGCGGCGGCGGTAGTGCTCGGCCACGGCCGGGAACGCCTGCAGCAGGTGCACGGTGGTCATGATGATGTCATCGAAGTCGAGGGCGTTCGCCTCGGCCAGGCGCCGCTGGTAGAGCGTGTACGCGTCCCGCAACGCCACCTCGATCGGGTTCGCGGTGTTCGCCGTGCGTGCGAAGTCCTCGGGATCGATCAGCTCGTTCTTGAGGTCCGAGACCCTGCGCGAGAACACCTTCGGCTGGAATCGCTTGGGATCCAGATCGAGGGCTTGGACCACGAGGGTCATCAGGCGCTGGGCGTCCGCGGCGTCGTAGATCGAGAACGTGGACCGCATGCCGAGGTGCTCGTGCTGCGCGCGCAGGATGCGCACACACGCAGAGTGGAAGGTGGAGACCCACATGCCGCGGGCCGCAGGACCCACGAGTTCCGCCACACGCTCGCGCATCTCGGCGGCGGCCTTGTTCGTGAAGGTGATCGCCAGGATCTCGCCCGGCTCCGCGCGGCCTGTGGCAAGCAGGTAGCCGATCCGGTTCGTCAGCACCCTGGTCTTGCCCGAGCCTGCACCCGCCACCACGAGGAGCGGGCCGCCCTCGTGCTCTACGGCCGCACGCTGCTGCGGATTGAGGCCCTCCACGAGGGATTGAGGGGTCACGCGCACCGCGCGTTGCTCGGGCGCGGGCGCCCCCCAACTGGGTAGTGCGGCCCCGGCGCTCACGGGCGTACTGGAAAACAAGGAATCGAACAGGCTCATATCGCCCCCAAGCCTACGATGCCCCACTGACACCTCCGGACACGGCGCCGGGCACGCGCCTACCGGTGAGAGTCAGGTGAGGTGCGGCATTACCAGAGCAGGGCCAGCAACGTGTTGACGATCACTCCGATGACGACGGCGATCAGCAGCGGGCGGATCGTGTCCACGGGGGCTTGGGGGGCGTCGTCGGCCTCGCGGGGATCCGCTGGAATGGCAGGAGCCTTGGGGGCACCCGCGGCGAAGAGCGCGGCTTCCTTCTCCCGCCGGGCCACCAGCAGGCTCAGCGCCACCACCGCGATCGCGACCGCGAGCTTGATCCCGATCTTGGTCGTGTTGACCTCGCCCTGCCACGAGAGCAGCCCAGTCAGTGCCACGCCCGCTACGAGCGCGGAGACGGCGGAGTGCCACAGCCCCTTCGCCGCGCCGCCCTTCGTGAGCACCTTCAGTGCAATGGCGAACGCTCCAAGAAAGCTCACCACGTGGATGAGCAGCAGGACGTAATACAGAATCGTGATGGGAGTAGACATACCACCAGCCTACGGGACCGGCGTGC
>JAKDIE010000452.1 GCA_030450655.1 Ruaniaceae bacterium | reverse complement strand
GATGTCCTTGATCAGCTGCAGTTGTTCTTCCACCGGGTTCGCATCGGTGGTGCCCGTGACGTTGCCCCCGGGGGCGTCGAGCGAATCGACCAGCGCAGCATCCACCGGGTCCGTCACCGCAGTGATGAGGACGGGGACGTTCGTGATCGCCTGCGCCGCGGCCTGGGCTGCAGGCGTGGCGATGGCC
Source organism: Ruaniaceae bacterium (assembly GCA_030450655.1). GTDB lineage: Bacteria > Actinomycetota > Actinomycetes > Actinomycetales > Actinomycetaceae > KH17. The sequence goes on along the minus strand of JAKDIE010000452.1, from coordinate 1,368 downwards.
AGCACGAGATCGAGATCCTGGGCCGCGAACGTTCCGGCGATCGTCGAGGCCACGGTCTGGTCACCATTGGCGTTCTTCTGATCGAAGGAAACATCGATGCCCGCGTCTTCGAAGGCCTGGACGAAGCCCTGGTTGGCCTGGTCGAGCGAGGCGTGGTCCACCAGCTGGAGGATTCCCACCGAGTACGAATCGCCGGTGGCCGTGTCAGTCGCGGCACCAGTGGCGCCGTCAGTTGTAGCATCGGTGGGGGCGTCGCTGCCGCCTCCGCATGCCGTCAGCAGGAGCGCGGCAGCGGCCACGCTCGCGATCGTGGTGAAGCCCTTCTTCATGAAGAACACCTTTCATGGGTCAGCTCGCGCAGTGCGCAGCGGCGAGTCACGTGTCACCCGGAATGCTAGTGCGCGAGGCCGTTCCGGCAACGCGTCATCCCAGCCTATGGATGGTGGGAGCTGTCCGTGCGAGGGATCGAATTAGTTGCTCTGGCGGGGGCGTGACCGGCTCCGCGCCGCACGAGATGGGCACGGGTGGGCCAGGAGGGGTCGCGGTGACCACGGTGATGTCCCATCTGGCCTGCGACGCCGTCTCCTCCCAGGAGGAGACCGTGAGCGGTCCGTGGTCGGGCGGGGAATCGGAGTCCGTCAGGGCACTCGCCGTGACGCTCACCAGCCGCAGGCCGTCGGCGCGCGTGATCGCCTCACGTTCGCGCAGCGCGATCTCCGCGGCCTGCACGGCGGGAGCGAGTGCGGCCCGCCCACGCATGTTCGCCACCAGGAGTTCGCCTGCCTCGTTCGCCCGGACGAGGTCCGCACACTGGGCAGCATCGAGCTGGCCGTAGTGAACGCCGTCGGGCAAAGTCACCACGTTCGGCGCCATCCGGTGACCCCCGAGGTGGCTGACCTCCCAGGTATTCTCCGGGCGCAACGCGGCGAGCGCGCCTGCGACGGGGCGGCCGAGGACGGCGCAGCACTGATCGCGCTTGGTGTGCGTGCAGACGAGGTACGTGGGGCCGAGCTCGGTCCAGCCGCTGGGGAGTGAGCCGAGCCGGGCGTGGTTGATGAGCGCGCGGGGGTCCAGGGCAGCGGCGTCATCGAGGGACTGGATCGTGGTGGTGATTCCGCGGCCGCCGTGCGGGGTGAGGGCGACGATGATCACGGTGGGCTCGGGCGGGATGCCGTGGCGCGAGCCGTGGCGGCGGATCAGCAGGGGCGTGATGCCCGCGGGGAGGTGTGCCGCGAGGTGTGCGCCGAGGCCCGCCGCGGGGCTTCCGGGGGGCCCGAACTCGACATCTTTGAGGATCTTCGGGCCCCAGGGGCCGTTGTGCTCGATGCACACGTACCCGAGCGCAGTGCTGGCGGTGCCGGCGAGGGG
>JAKDIE010000127.1 GCA_030450655.1 Ruaniaceae bacterium | reverse complement strand
ACACCTCATGCTCGCACCCCTCCTGGTCATGCTGGGCATCTTCGTGATCTGGCCGGCGATACGTGCTATCTACCTGAGTTTCTTCAACTGGAGCTTCTACCAGGAGTCCACGTTTGTAGGCATCAAGAACTTCCGCGACGTGCTCACGGATAGCAACTTCTGGAACTCCATCAAGCTCGGCCTGCAGTTCGTTGTGATGACCGTGCCACTACAACTGATCATCGCGTTCCTCTTCGCATCGCTCGCCTCTTCCGTCGCGGCGAAGGTCGCCTCCGTTCTTAAAGTCTCCATCTACATTCCGACCATCATCTCGGGCGTCATTACCTCGGTGATTTTCGCCCTGATCTACAACTATTCTGGCGGGCTCCTCAACGCCGTGGTCAAGATTTTTGGGATGCCGGACCAAGCCTGGCTCGGGGATCCCCGGTGGGCTTTGATCGCAATCGCGGTTCCCGCCGTCTGGCTCGGAACCGGATTGATGTCGCTGATCATGCTCGCGGGACTGGTGGATATTCCAGAGTCTTTCTACGAGTCAGCCTCCATCGAAGGTGCGAACTGGTGGCAGAAGACGATCTACATCACGATTCCGCAATTGAAGAACATCTCTCTCTACCTGCTCGTCGTCACCACGATCGGCGCCATCCAGCAGTTCGAGCTGCCGCTGATCATGACGGGCGGTGGGCCAATGCGCCAGACAGAGCTTCCGAACCTCTTCATCTTCAACCACTTCCGCGGTGACGCGTATGTGGGCTATTCGATTGCCGCCGCATTGATGCTCGCGGTAGTTCTGGGCAGCATCTCCGCCGTCATCTTTAGGATTGTCAACTCAGAGAAGCTGGTGGACTGATATGACGACGACTGTGACGCACCGGAAGCGTACGCGTTCGCCGAAGGACATTGTTTTCATCGTCCTTAAGGGGCTCGCCTCGATCGCGTTCTTGTTCGCGGCTCTGTTCCCTCTTGCGTGGATGGTAATCGCGGGCTTCAAGACGAAGACCGAAGTAGTGCGAACCCCGTTCCAGTTCTTCCCAGATGTGTGGAATCCGCAGAACTACATCGATATCGCGAGTGACCCGGCCTTCCTCAGGACTCTCGCTATCACAGGGTTTGGCGCGGTGCTGTTCACGCTCCTCAGTCTCACGCTCAACTCGCTCGGGGCGTACGCATTCGCGCGGCTCGATTTTGCGTTCAAGCGAACGCTCTGGGTCATCGTCATCTGTACGATGTTCATTCCGGGCATGACGATTCTGCTGACTTCTTTCATCGTGGTGACGCAGCTTCGCATGCTCGATACGCTCGCGGTGCTCGTGCTTCCGGGCGCGGCCTCGGCCGCTCATGTCTTCTTCGTGCGCCAGTTCTACCTGAATGTCCCGCGCAGTCTCGAAGAGGCGGCGATGCTTGATGGCTGCTCGCGATTCCAGATCTTCACCAAGCTCTTCGTGCCGCTCTCGAAGGCGCCGTTCGTCGTCGTCGGTGTGACGTCTTTCATGGTCTACTGGAACGCGTATGTGTGGCCTGTCATGACGATCACTTCGCCGGAGCTCTACCAAGTGCAGCAGTACCTTGCGACCTTCCGTTCCGAGCGTTCAACGGAACTCTCGATGCTGATGGCGGGCTCGGCGCTTGCTGCGGCGCCGGTGATTATTCTGTTCATTGCGTTCCAGAAGCAGATCATCGGAAACATCAAGATGGCTGGCCTGAAGTAGTCTCGCACGTGGAGGGTTGATGCCATGAGTGACCGTGTGACCGTACTGGATGTTGCGCACCGTGCGAACGTTTCGGCGGCGACCGTATCGCGCGTGTTCAATAGTGTCGCGAGCGTGGATCCGGATCTCGCTAAGCGCGTGCGCAAGGCGGCTTCGGACCTCTCCTACGTGCCGAACCCCAATGGCAGGGCGCTTCGCAGGCAGCGCAGCGACCTTTGGGCCGTGATCGTCTCGGATCTGCAGAACCCGTTCTACACGCGGCTGGTGGCCGATATCGAGTCAATCGGTAATGAGCAGGGTTTCTCGGTGATGCTCTGCGCATCGGACGAAGATCTCGAGAAGGAGCGGCGGCACATCCAGGTGGCGCTCTCCCAGCGGATGGCGGGCGTGGTTATCTCGCCCTCCTCCGAATCGCGAACCGACGTGAGTGTGCTGACCGAGGCCGGTATTCCTGTGGTCGTGGTGGACCGGCGCGTGGCCGGGTACTCCGGTGCGTCCGTGATGGTGGACAACCTGCAGGTGGGAAACCTTGCGGCTCAGCACTTTCTGGACCGGGGATACACAGTCCCCGCCTGCATCACATCGTCCAAAGACGTCTCCTCGGCGCATGGGCGACGCAGGGGCTTCGTGGAGACGTTGGGGCGCGCGGGGATCGAGGTGCCCACGGAGCGCATCTTCTCGACGGATCTGCGCTACGAATCGGGACGGGAGACCGTGCTGCGCATGCTCGAGGCTCATCCGGAGGTCGACTCGCTCTTCACAGTGAATGGCCCTCTCACCGCCGCCGCTTTCACCGTGCTGAAGGGTGAGGGAGTGGAGATTCCGGAGCGGATCGCCCTTATCGGGGTCGACGACGATCAGTGGACGGCAATGGTTACCCCCTCCGTGACGGTGATTCGGCAGCCTGTCTCGGAGGTCGGGCGGATCGCAGGCGAGTTGCTGTGCCAACTTAGCGGGCTGAAGAGCCTCGCGGGTGCCACCGTTGTGCTGAGCCCCGAACTCGTGGTCCGCGAGTCCACGTAGTTCTAGAACGCTACGTCCCACCTGTCGCCCGCATTGAGCGGGGCGGATGGAGCGTCGAGCACGGCATCCATGACCTCCAACGCGGCAATGCCGAGCGTTCCGCCCGTGACTCTGATCGTGAGCACCCGTTCCGTGATCGTGACCGAGCCCCACGCCGAACCCGTGACGAATGGGAAGTGGAGATCGGCGTCGGCGAAGAAATCCGCTACAGGGCGGATGCGCACGCTCTGCGTGACGGCGTCGTAGTCCCACCCGGTGGCGGCGCGCAGGATTGTCCAGCCGGAGAGGGCGCGGGCGTAGTAGTCGCCGCACTCGATCTCATTGAAGGGATTGCGGCGGGAGCCATCCCTGCGTTTGAGCGCGCCGTCGATGATCGCCTGGGCCTCACTGTGTAGTCCCTCCCGAATGCAGTGCGCGGCCACCTGGTACTCCACGCCCGACCACACCTCGTCTGCGTACCGGGTGGGGGTGTCCGGGCGCCCACCGTGGGGCCAGGTTGCCATGACCAGGCCCGTGTCGTCGCCGTCGGCATACACGCGGAACGGGTGCGAAATCTCCGTGAATCCGTGCTGCAGATTGTGCCGCACAATGCTTGCGAGGGCCGTGCGGACACGGTGCGGATCGAGCACGTACCCAAGATCGAGTTCGTGGGCCCACCACTGGCCGATGAGCTGATCCGCAAGGCAACCGTCACCCCACTGGAATTCGATGGGGTCGCCATCGTCGAGGACCTGCCGGTAGTACTCGCCGGTCCACATGATCTCCTCGTACGCCGCCCGCGCCCGAGCGAAGAGTTCGCCGGCCCACCGTGCCTGCTCGGCGTCATCGAAGAGGGTGGCCAGGCGCTCGTACGCGCGGAGGGCGGCAAGCCAGAGGGTGCCCATGAACGGGTTGGTCCCTGCCAGGTCGATGTCATGGGTTGAGGGTTGGATACCGCGGAGGGTTCCGTCGCCTGCCGTAACCCAGCGGCCCTCGATGTGATGCATCAGGCGCTGGAGCTGCGGCCAATAGGCTGCCACCTCGGCGAGGGCCCAGCCCGCGCGGACTTCGCGGTAGGTCTTGAGGACTGTGCCCAGCATCCCGTCCAGCGCGGGCTCCTCCGGGCCGTACACGCGGCCGTCCCACAGTTGCGGGAGGAAGGTGGGGACGATCACGCGATGCGGTATCGAGCCATCGGGCGCCTGCATCACCTCGAACTCGGTGCGGCGCATCGAGCGCTCTTGCTCAGGGAAGAGATACGCGAGTGCGTGTTCGTAGTTCCACACATGCGTGCAGTTCAGCGGGCAGGATCCGCCCGAGCGGGCGCCCCACATTCCAGTCGACGCTCCGGCGGAGCCTTCGAAGCCGAAGAATGTGCCGTCGGCCGCCCGAAAACAGGTGGGGGAGCGGAGGGGAATTGCCTGGGACGCGAAGAAGTCCGCGAGTGGCGCGTGGAGTGTGGCGGACGAGAATAGCTCGGCCCATCGCGCCGTGGATTCGCGGTGGGTGTCCTCGCGGATATTGCGAATCACGTCTCGCACGGAGGAGAAGCGCGTGGCGTAATGGTTGCCGAGCCAGAACTTCGAGGCACCCCACGCGGGGTTCGCGGGACCGAACTGATTGAAGTTCACGTAGCGGTTCGGGAAGTACCACGCGAGCACGTACGTCAGAGTGGTTGATGCGCCGGGCGCGAGCGTCCAGAAGTCCGCGAGGCCACCGCACCAGGACGAGCCCGGGGCGCTCGGCTGGGCGCGGGCGGCGGGCGCGTGGCCCTGCGGATCGGGCCGGTTGTCTCCGGGGGCGAGGGGCTGCGTGACGCCCGGGGCGCGGGATGCGAGGAAGTCGATGAAGTGCTGAGTGTCCGTCCATTGCGGGTACACCTGCGAGGTGGGGTGTGCTGAGGAGAGAGCGACCTGACCGTAAAGGGGATCGTCCGCATTGAGCGAGACGTTCTCGCCGATCAGCGTGGTCCAGGGGACGCGTTCGATGACGTTCGCGTTGCCGCCAAATCCGGGGTGAGTCACTCCGACTGGATTGACGATGCCGTCGGCACCCACGAGGTTCAGAAGGCTCGCGCCAAGCCAGCCGTGGAGAGGGAGATCCCCGGTGTTGGTCAACGTGAATGCGAAGGTGGCGGCTGGGATGCCGCTCCCATCGGCGTCATGCGGATGAAACGGGGTGAAGGCTTCGAGTTCGACCGCGAGGGGGAGGCCTGGGTCCGTGAAGCTGAGCCGCGCGAACGGATAGGTGGCGGACATGCGAGTCGTCGCGAAGCCGCCCACACGGCGAACGAGGCTGCGCTGCCAGTCGGGAACGGCGTCGTCGTCGACGAGCGGGGCGAGCGGGCTAGGGCGGGGCTCACTGATCGAACTGCTCTGGAGGATGCGGATGGTATCGAACGGCGGCTCAACCTGGCAGGCGCGGATAGCGAAGAAGCTCCCGGGGGCGTCACCGAGGTGGTTGACGCTGTTCGGGAGCTGCCACTGACGCAGCCCGCCGTCGGGGCCGATCGAGACGTTGC
>JAKDIE010000451.1 GCA_030450655.1 Ruaniaceae bacterium | reverse complement strand
CCAGTCGAAGTCGAAGTTCTGCGTGACGAACTGGTCGTCGCGGGAGTACTCGCGCTATACATGCTCGGGCTCTTGCTCTTTGCTGCGGTGTGGGCTTTCAGCTTGATCATGCCTCTGTGGGCGGCCTTCCTCGTCGTCTCCGGCATCCTCCTGGTGATCATCGCCGGTCTCGTGGTCATCGGCGGCATAGAACTGAAGAAGGCCAACGATGTCGCGGTTAATCCCGTGACCGGATTGAAAGCCTCCACGGATGCCGCAAAGAAGGGGTTCCAGGATGAGTGAGACGCCCGCGCGCAGTGCCGCAGCGATCGAGGCCGAGCTTGAGGCCACCCGGCTCGCGCTCACGGACACCGTGAATGAGCTCCACTATCGGCTGAAGCCGAGCACACAGATCAACAACGCGAAGGTCGCGGCAGTGAACCTCGCGCAGGGGGCAGGGGACTCCGCCCTCGGCTTCCTGCATGACACCACCGCGATGGCCGGCCGCTTCGCGGTGGGCACCTCAACGATGGTGCGAAAGGTGGCCACAGACGCCAAGAACGGGCAAGGCCCCGCCATCGCGATCTTGGTGGGTGGGGTAGCCGTCGTCGGGCTTCTGATCGCGATTCCGTTCCGGCGTTCTCGGCGCTAGTTTCCGCCGATTCCTGTGCCGGGGTGGCCCGCAACGATCGATCACATTGGCGCACGCCGCCTGTGACCATGTAAGTTTGGTTCACGAAACATTTCCATTCTGGGGCCCACCTCGCCCCGCATCTACGTCGAAGGGGGTCGGCTCTATGGGGCGCGGCCGTCAAAAGGCAAAGCAGACTAAGGTCGCTCGGAAGCTGAAGTACTTCTCGCCAGCGACCGATTATTCTGCCCTCGAACGAGAACTGACAACAAACTCGCCATCCCGCGAGGATCTCTACGTGGACAAGTACTCGCATCTCGTACCTGATGATGACGAGGACGACGACGACGCCTCCGAGAGCGATTGGTATCCCGCGGGTCGCTAGCCCCGCGCCATCCCACGCGCGTTAGGCGTACTCGCCCACCATCGCCACGGTTCCGCCGTCGATGCCCTTGGTCCCCGAGACGAGCCGGGCATGCGGCGGTAGCGCACCACCCGCGAACACCTGCCCGATCTCCCACGCGGCCACCCCGGAAGCCTGGGCGTGTGCAATAACTCGGGACGCGGCGTCGGGCCGAACTGCCGCAACCATGCCCACACCCATATTCAGCGCGTCCTCGAGCGCATCCCATCCCGAACCGGCGAGGGACTCCATCAGCTGGAACACCGGCGGCGGAGCGATCTCCGCGCGGTCCACGATGGCGAACGTTCCCGCCGGAAGAATCCGCGCCACGTTGGCCGCGAGCCCTCCGCCGGTGATGTGCGCGAAGGCGTGGACGTCGTCGAGCACCTCGAGGCAGAGCTTCGTGTAGAGGCGGGTGGGTTCGAGGAGTTCCTCGCCGAGCGTGCGGCCGAGCTCATCCACGTGGCCCTCAAGCGGCATACCCTCCACGAGCTTCCGCACCAGCGAATAGCCATTCGAGTGGAGGCCGGAGGATGCCAGCGCCAC
>JAKDIE010000450.1 GCA_030450655.1 Ruaniaceae bacterium | reverse complement strand
TGGCGAGCTACGGCCTGATCGCCTCGATCGTGGGGCCCGGCCCGCGCCAGGTGGGCGCGATCATGGCGCGCGCAGGCGGCGGGGTCCCCTGGTGGCGCGTCACGAACGCGAAGGGAACACTCCCGGTACACCTGCTGCCTCGCGCCCTGTCCCATTGGGCCGACGACGCCACCCCCGTCCGCCCCGATTCCTCCGGCTGCGCGATTCGCCAGGCCGCAGTGGATCCGGAGGAGTTCGCCCGCGCCGTCCGCGCGGCAACCGCGGATCTGCCGCCCGCCTAACTGAGAACGTTCACCGAGAGGCCGTGCGCCGCCCGCGCCACAACGTCATGCTGGCAGGTGGCGACTCGTTCGCACGGGCGAGTGAGTGGACAAGGGCAGCTTCGCGCGCCGCCCACACCGGAACGCCCGTGAGCGTTGCCGCCTCCTTGGCGGTTGCCACGCGATAGCCGATGCAGTCGAGGAGCACCGCCTCCGCGCCGCGCTCCACCACCCGGCGCACCGCGGCGACGATCGCTTCGTCCGATGCCGAGTACGGATCGCACGCCGCCTGAATGGGGGTGCGCCCCGTCAGGTCCTTCCACCGCTCCGCCGCCGCAGCCAACTGTCCCACCATGGGCGAGACGACGCCGATGCGCGCCCCGTCCAACTGGGATACGACCCACGAATGAGCGAGCTCATCCGCGCCACGGACGACGTGGTCCGCCCGTCCCAGATCGAACGATCCGGTACACATCAGGATCACGCGAGTAGCGCCGTCGGACAGGCATTCATCGATTGCGTGGTTGATGTACGGAATGAGCTGATCGTGGCCGAGAACCGCACCACTGCCATCCCGCAGCCGCGAGACCAGGGTTTCCTCGCCCTCCTTCGGATACAGCCGTGAGATCTGAGCGTCACTCAGGTGGTCAAGCGCGCCGTGCTCCACCACGTCACCCGCCGCGGCCGCGACCAGTGGCATGACGTCGAGAGTCAGATCCGCGCGGGGGCTTTGCCCAATCGTGACGAGGCCTAGCACGTCACAACTCGTTTGCTGCGGCGAGGCCCGCGTCCACGAGTTCGCGGCGCTTCGAGCGGTCCACCCGCTGCGAGGGATCCGCCACCGGAACGGCCGCCAGGAGCGCCCGCGTGTATGGGTGCTGCGGGTTCGAGTAGATCGCGTCCACCCGCCCCTGCTCCACAACCTTGCCGCGGTTCATGACCAGCACATAATCGGCGATCATCTCAACCACGGAGAGGTCATGGGTGATGAACAGGTAGCTGAGATCAAGCGACTCCTGCAACTCCTGCATGAGCTCAAGAATCTGCGCCTGCACGGAGACGTCGAGGGCCGAGACCGGCTCATCGCACACCACGAACGTTGGGTCGAGGAGGAGGGCCCGCGCGATTCCGAGCCGCTGGCGTTGCCCGCCGGAGAACTCGTGTGCGAAGCGGTACATCGAGTCCACCGGCAGCCCCACCGTGGTGAGGGTCTGCGCGATGCGGTCGTTGATCTCATCGCGGGAGCGGTCCGTGTGAAGCCGCAACGCCTCGCCCAGCGAACGCCCGATGCTCCACCGAGG
>JAKDIE010000449.1 GCA_030450655.1 Ruaniaceae bacterium | reverse complement strand
CGCCTCCACCACCGCATCCGCCACGCCGGCCACCAGCGGCGCCTCCGGGCCCACCACCACGAGATCGATCCCGTGCTGGCGTGATGCCTGGACGACGGCGGGGCCGTTCGTGGGATCGAGATTGAGGAGTGTGGCCAGTGCGGCGATTCCCGGGTTGCCGGGGGCCGCGTAGAGGGCTTCGGGGGCGGGATCCGCGGCGAGGGCGCGGGCGATTGCGTGCTCTCGCGCGCCGGATCCGAGCAGGAGGATGTTCATGGGATAACGGTATCGCGGGCGGGGTAGGCGCCTCGCTCGAGCCACCTATTTCGAATGAATCGCAATCATGTTACGCTTCTTTCGAATAAAGGAGGCTGTGATGCCCGCTCGAGCGCTCGACCAACAGACGTATCTACCCACCCCGAAGAACGAGGTTGCCGATGTGCTGAGCTTCATCGCGGCCCACGAGGCGGCGCGCGGGTCACGATCCGAACCTCGATACTTCCTCACCGGACCTGGTGAAGGCGCACACGTGGAACTGCCCACGCAGGTCTACCAAGCCCTTCTCAAGATCCTGCAGGCGATGGATGCCGGCAAAGCCGTGACAGTCGCTCCACAAGACCAACTCCTCACCACCCAGCAGGCCGCCGATCTCTTGCACGTCAGCCGCCCAACCGTAATCAAGCTGATCGATGAAGGTACGCTCCATGCAGAGATCCCCGGGACGAGACGCCGCATGATCAAACTCTCCGACGTTCTGGAATGCAAGGTGAACCGCCGAGAAGCGCAGCTGCGCGCGATCGTCGAGACATCCGATGACTATCTCGATGAGGACCCTGAAGAGATCGCCAGAGAGCTGAAGCGCATCCGGCACGAAGTTGCGACCCGACGCAAAGAACGTGCAGCCGCACGCTAGGGACTAAGTGTGCTTGCGGCACTACTCGATACCAATGTGCTCTGGCCAAGCCTTCAAAGAGACTTCCTGCTATCAATGGCCGCGGAGGGCCTCTACTGCCCGCTCTGGAGCGAGGCAATACTCGAGGAACTCTGCGAGCACGAGGCTCGCAAGCTGCGGTCACGTGGCGCAACAACTGCTCCGGCCACTACTCAGTTGACTCCACCCCGCGTAAGACATCGACGCTAGGCCAAACGAGTGGGCGAGAAATGCGTCCTCAGCCGGAGCCTTCCCTTCTCTGCCAGCGGCACGGTCCAACCAATAGGATTGAGTCCTACTGAGAGCGGGGCTCGATCATGCGAACAACGAAGCAGCTCAGCATCACCCTTCCTAACAACATGGCGGACGCTCTGAAAGAGCGCGTCACATCGGGGGCATACGCAAGTGAGAGCGAGGTAATCCGAGACGGGTTGCGCGCGCTGTTTTCGCAGGAAGAGGCCATTGAGCGTTGGCTACGCACCGAAATCACCGTCGCCTATGACGAACTGCGCGCCGACCGTTCGAAAGCGATCAGTTCGAAGGACATGCGCACCCACCTCGCCGCGGTGCATGAGCAGCGCGTCCCGGAAGGCGGCTCGGCCTGAGGTGGGAGAGCCTCCCCACTCCCCAAGGGTGCTTCTGGCCTTTGAAC
>JAKDIE010000448.1 GCA_030450655.1 Ruaniaceae bacterium | reverse complement strand
AACCCACGATGCGCACCGTGGAGGTGGAGCAGTTCTGCTCGTGGTCCGCATGCAGGATGAGGAGCTTGTTCAGCGCGTCCTCGATCACCGGGTCCACCTCGTAGTCCTGGAACGGCATCCCGAAGGTCATGCGGATGAAGTCCGAGGCGTAGGTCTGCGAGTTGTCCGGGTACAGCAGCGGCAGACCGTTGGCGCGGCGCGCGATGTACGAGATCATCGTGGGCACCTTCGCCATGAGGAGCACCGTGGAAAGCTCGCGCTGGTATGGGTCCTTCGGATCCAGCGTGTGCTGGTAGTAGGTGCCGAGTCCGGCGATTCCGGCCTGAAGGATGGACATCGGATGCCCGTTCGCCGGGAACGCCGTGAAGAAGCTCTTGAAATCCTCGTGCAGGAGGCGGTGGCGCTTGATGCGGCGCACCACGGCGTCGTATGTCTCCATATCCGGCAGCTCGCCGTAGATGAGGAGGTAGGCGGTCTCGAGGAACGTCGAGTTGTCCGCGAGTTGATCGATCGGGTAACCGCGGTACCGCAGAATCCCGGCGTCGCCGTCAATGTACGTGATCTTCGATTCGCAGCTGGCCGTGTTCATGAAGCCGGAATCGAGCGTGACGAGCCCGGTGTCCTTCAGGAGGTTCGAGATGACGACGCCATCGTTCCCTTCCACTGCCGGAACCCGCGGAAACTCAAGGGTCTTGTCGTCTACCGAGAATGTTGCAGGGGAAAGTTCGCTCACTAGTGCCGTCCTTCATCGCGGGCTGAGATACCCACACAGCTTATGCCAGGACCGGCCGTCACGCCTTCTGGAGGCGGCTCACCGCGGCGTCGATTCGTTCGTCCGTTGCCGAGAGCGCCATGCGCACGAACCCGTTGCCGGCCTCGCCGTAGAACGTTCCCGGCGCCACGAGAATCCCCAGTTCCGCCAGCAGATTCACGCTCTGCATCGAAGGGCGCTCGGCGTGCGCCCAGAGGTACAGTCCCGCCTCGGTGCGCGGGTCCAGCGTGAAGCCGTATTGGAGGACAGCGCGTGCGAGTTCGTTCCTGCGGCAGCGGTAGCGCTCCCGCTGCCGGGCTACGTGGGAATCGTCGGCGAGGGCAGCCGCCATCGCCGCCTGAATCGGCGCCGGGAGCATCATCCCGGAGTGCTTGCGCACCTCGCGGATGCGCGCGATCAGGCCCGCATCCCCGGCGATCATGGCCGCGCGGTACCCGGCGAGGTTGGACTGCTTGGACAGCGAATAGGCAACCAGCAGGCCCGTGTGATCGCCACCCGTCACGCGCGGATCGAGGAGAGAGGGAACGCCCTCACCTACCCACGGCTCCGCCCAGGCCAGTTCGGCGTAGCACTCGTCCGAGGCGACCACCACACCACGGGGCCGCGCCCAGTCGACCACTGCCCGCAACTCGTCCACGCCCATCACGTGACCGTGCGGGTTCCCCGGACTGTTGAGCCACACGAGGCGGGTGTTCTCCGGCCAGGTCTCGGGGGCGTCGTCGGAGGGAACGGGGGTAGCTCCCGCCAGCCGGGCGCCCACATCGTACGTGGGGTACGCGGTGGCCGGGTGC
>JAKDIE010000126.1 GCA_030450655.1 Ruaniaceae bacterium | reverse complement strand
TCAGCATGAAGATGAGCGAGAAGTTGTTGAAGTTGAACGCGAACGAGGAGACGAGGAGCGGTGCCACAGCGATGAAGAGCAACGGCATCGTCACCGAGCGCCAGATCCTGAGGCGGGACGCACCATCGATCCGCGCCGCCTCGATCATGTCATTCGGGATCGACTGGAGGGCTCCCGTGCACACGAGGAACATGTAGGGGAAGCCCATCCAGAGGTTGACCATGATCAGCGAGAGTTTCGCCAGCCAGGGGTCCGTTAGCCACGGTATCTCGGCGCCACCGAACAGCACTTGGTTGAAGAACCCGAATCGCCTATTCATCATTCCGGCGAACAGCAGCGCCGTCATGAACGAGGGGAAGGCGTACGGGAGGATCATCAGAGTCCGATAGATCTTCCTGCCCTTCATCCGCTCGTCATTCATCGTGATCGCGAAGAAGAGACCCAGCAGGAACGTGGTTGCAACCGAGAGGAAGGCGAAGGCGAAGTTCCACACGAGGACGCTGACGAACGGCCCGGAGTACCGGGAGTCCGTGAACGCCGTGGTGAAATTCTCGAAGCCCACGCCCACGCGCCAGCCCGGCAGCATGACCTGGCCATCCTCCGATTCGAACGCGCCCCGATCGTTCGGGGTGAAGACCACGCCGGCCTCGTTCGTCATCGTGTCCGTAGCCTCGTCGTAGTGCAACGTGGGCACGTACGCGTAGCCGTTGCGCGCGTCCTGCGTCCCGATTGAGCCCTCGTTCGGGTCATCCGAGACCGCCACCTTCAGCGCCCCAACCTGTTGCTGGTAGCTGCTGATGACCTCCTGGTAACTGAGGACATCGAAGCCGGGAACCTCCACGATCGTGCCGTCTTGGACGACGGCGTCCGGGGACTCCTCGAGAGGATCTTCGGCTGTTCCTACACGGACCACGCCATTGTCCAGCACCGCGAAGCCGAGTTCGTCGCCATCTCGCACCACTGTGAGTGGGAAGGCGGCCGAGCCCTCCACACGGCGCTGATTCTGGAGCATCAGGGCGTGGATCGCGTCATCCTTGGTCGAGTTGTGGCCGGTGCCGTAGTTCGTGAACGCCACGAACCCGGTGTAGGCCACCACGAAGACCTGGAATACGAGGAGGAAGATCAGTCCCGGCAGGAAGTACTTGAGGGGCACTGCTCGCTTGGAGAAGTACACGTAGTTCAACGCGATCAGGATCGCCACGAACGTCCCGAGGACCGCCCAGGACTCCTCCGCGTACGCGAGCCAGATGATGTACACGCCGAAGGCGTTGATGAGAGCCATCAGCACAAGCTTGACGAAGAAACCCTTCGTGTACTTCGTTGCGTGCGACTCGTAGGCGACTGGTGTTGTAGCCATCATGTTTCCTAGTATGCGCGTGGGGCGCACACTTTGGGCGCGCCCCACGGCATCATCTCGTAGTTGGTACTACTGACCGATGGCGGCTTCGATGTCCGAGATCATCTTGTCCCACGCGGGCACAGGGTCCGCGCCATCGATGATCTGCGCCTGGGTCACTCCCCAGAACGCCCACACCTCGCCCATCTCAGGGATGGAGGGCATCGGCTGGGCAGTCGCCGCAGCGGCCGCAAAGCCTTCGGCCACCGGGTCGCCCGTGATCGCGTCCGCTGATGCAGTGAGCGCCGGGATGCGGTTGCCGAGCTCGAACAGCTGCGTCTGAATCGCCTCGGTGCCGATGTAGTTCAGCAGGAAGTCGTTCGCAACGAGCGCGTTCTGGGACTGCGCCGAGACGTAGAAGCCGTGTACGCCGGAGAACGGCGCTGCGGGCTGGCCACCAGCGGAAGGAATCTCCGAGACGGCGACGTTGAGATCGCCTACATCCTGGATCAGCCACGGGCCGGAGATGATGAACGGCGCGTTGCCGTCGATGAACTGCTGCTTGGCGATGTCACCCGAGATTGCGGTGTCGAGGTTGCCCGCCGCACCCTGGGCCTGCAGCCACTCGGCGAACGCGTGGCCGTTCTCTCCACCCATTCCAAGCGTGGACGTGTAGGAGCCGTCTTCAGCCTGCTCGAAGACCGGGGCCCCGAACGAGTTCTGGAACGGGTACATGTGGTACGGGTCGCCCTCGTCGCCCACCTGCAGGCCGACAGGGAACTCCGTGCCCGCTGCGGCACCCATCGTGAGCATCTCTTCGTAGGTGCTCGGGGCGTCCGGCGCCAGGTCCGTGTTGCGGATCAGGGCGATGGACTCGATGCCGTAGGGAAGACCGTAGACCTGGCCCTCCCAGTTGAAGGCGTTGATGGCGTTCTCGTTGAACTCGCCCGCGCGGTCACCCAACTCCACCGGCGCCACAACGCCGTTGGTGATGAACTCGCCAAGCCAGTCGTGCGCGCCAACCGTGATGTCCGGTCCCTCGCCCGTAGGAACCTGCGCCACTAAGTCCGCGCGGATGTCGTCAAAGTTCTTGACCTCGATCGTCACGGCGGTGCCGGTCGCTGCGGTGAAGGCGTCTGCCGCCGCGCGAACACCTGCCTCGCGGTTCTCGTCCGTCCAGATCTTCAGTGCACCGTCAGACTCCGGTGCGTCAGTCTCTTCCGCCGCTTCCGTGGTCTCGGCGGGAGCATCAGGGGTGGGCGTCTCTTCGGCCGCTCCACCACATCCGCTCAGAATCAGGGCTACGCTAGCGGCTGCTGCCACCAGAATGCTCCGTCGCATTTTCACTCTCCTTGTGATGAGTTCGGAACCACGATGGCCGTGTTCCGTCACGATGAGATTACGGCCAGAATCTGACTTCTGCAACCCGTTTCAGCAAATCTCATTCAAAGTTGCGCTATCGTTACCGAATGGCGGCTTCCCGGACGAGACTCACGGATATTGCCGAGCACGCTGGCGTCTCCGTAGCAACGGTCTCACGCGTACTCAATGGCAAAGCAATGGTCT
Source organism: Ruaniaceae bacterium (assembly GCA_030450655.1). Lineage (GTDB taxonomy): Bacteria > Actinomycetota > Actinomycetes > Actinomycetales > Actinomycetaceae > KH17. Next base: position 2,346 of record JAKDIE010000126.1, on the reverse strand, counting down.
CTGATGCGACGAGGCGTGCCGTGCTCGCGGCGCTTGATCAGCTGGGGTATGAGCGCCCTGACCGCCTCCGGACCAGCTCGGCGGGGCTCATTGGACTGGTCATTCCTGAGCTCAACAACCCCGTGTTTCCGGCGTTTGCGCAACACCTTGAGCGCTTTCTCTCCGATTCCAAGTTCACTCCCCTCCTGTGTAGCCAGGGCCCCGGCGGCACCACAGAGGACGAATACATCGAGATGCTGGTGGAGCGTCGCGTGGACGGGATCATCTTCGTTTCGGGGCTCCATGCAGACACGCGTTCGTCTGTGACGCGCTACGAGCGGTTGATCAGCCTCGGCATCCCCATAGTCACCGTCAACGGGACGAACCCAGCACTCGCAGTCCCCACGTTCGCGATGGACGATCGGGCTGCAATGGAGACGGCGGTACGGCACCTCGTCTCATTGGGTCATCGCCGCATCGGATTCGCCGCCGGCCAGGACCGCTTCTCCCCCACGCTCAACAAGATTGACGGGTTCCGGGCGGCGATCCGAAGGCACCTCGGTGAGACCGAATCGCACATCGTCTCCACGCTCTACACCACCGAGGGTGGCCGTACTGCCGCCGCCTCCCTTCTCGCAGAGGGAGTCACCGGCATCGTGGCGGCATCCGACCTGATGGCGCTCGGCGCGATCTCGCAGGTGCGCGCGCAGGGGCTACGCGTGCCCGAGGACGTCTCCGTGGTGGGCTGCGATGATTCGCCTCTGATGGCGTACACCGATCCACCCCTCACCACGGTGCGGCAGCCTGGCGAATCGATCTGTCGCTCGGTCGTCGCCACCCTGCTGTCGATGATCGAGGGCATCACGGTGGCGAACTCCGAGACACTCTTCACTCCCGAACTCGTTGTGCGCGGTTCAACCGGCGCCCACCCCGGAAGATGAACACCATGATCGAAATCGCACCCAGCTAACCGGATCTACAGCAGGATCAGCCCGAGGATGTAGACGGTCGCGAATGCTGCCAGGCCCTCGATGCCGGATGCCACGGTCAGCGTGCGGTACGCAGTCGCCACCGGGATGCGGCTGAGCTGCGAGACCACCCAGAAGAACGAGTCGTTGGCGTGGGAAACGACCATCGCCCCCGCCCCGATCGCGAGCACCGTCAGGACCATTCCCAGGTCAGAGCCCAGCCCCATCGAGGGCAGGAGGGGCGCCATGAGTGCGGATGTGGTCACCAGTGACACGGTTGACGAGCCCTGAGCGGACTTCAGCGCCGCAGCGATCAGGAAGGGGACGAGCAGCCCCAAACCGAGAGAGCTGAGCCCCTCGGAGAGGAACACCGTGAGTCGCGATCCACCAAGCACGGCACCGAACGCCGCACCCGCGCCGGTGATGAAGATGATCGGGCCGGAGACGGTGATCGCCTCGGAGATCTGCGTGTTGAACTGCTCGAGCTTGCCATTGCCTCGCAGCAGGGTGACGGCCGCCGCCATGCCGATGAGAAGCGCAATGAGCGGCGTGCCGAGGAAGATGATCACCTGCGTGGCGATCCCCTCTCCGAACGGCTGGCTTGGCAGCTTCGCGACGGAGGAGAGCATGATGAGGATCAGGGGTATCACGATCGGCAGGAACGAGGCGCCCGCCGAGGGCAGGGTTCCGTAACTGGCCCGCAACTCGTCGTATGTCTTGTTATCGAGATCCGCGTCCGTCTTCGGCGGCAGCAACTCGAGCGTGCTCTTCGAGAAGCGCTGGGCGTAGGTAAGGCCAGCCATCGCCGCGACAAGAGCCACCGGCAGGCCCACGAGAATCAGGAAGCCCAGGTTGTGTGAGATACCGATGTTCTCGGCGGCGGCGAGCGGACCGGGAGTCGGCGGAACGAGCGTGTGAGTGGCATAGAGTCCGGTCATCAACGCGATCGAGGTCGCGATGTGTGAGACCCCGGTGCGCACGGTGATCGCCTTGCGTAGGGAGTTGAGGATCACGTAGCCCGAATCGCAGAACACGGGAATCGACACGATGTAGCCAACCAGAGACATCGTCAGGTTGGGGTACTTTGGCCCGAGGATCCGCACGAGGAAATCGGCCATCGCGATGGCCGCCCCCGAACGCTCGAGGATGGCCCCCAGCATGGTGCCCACAAGGATCACGAGACCGATGTTGCCGATCGTGGCCCCGAAGGCCCCACCGATCGTGCTCACAACCTCGGTCATCGGCACGCCGTATGCGAACGCCGCAATAATCGCCGCCCCGAGGAGGGCCAAGAAGGGGTTGACCTTCCACTTTGCCGTCACCAGCACGATGCCGACGACGAGCACCACGAGAACGATCAGTTCGTACATGAGGGGTCCTTTACTTCTGGGGGGGGATT
>JAKDIE010000125.1 GCA_030450655.1 Ruaniaceae bacterium | reverse complement strand
CTGCACGAACGTGATGTGCTCGTACAGCGCGATCAGCTGGCCCACCACGGAAGGGGTCAGCGCGGGTGCCATGATCGACGTCGTCGGCCGGTTTCCTGCGAAGACGCGTGCGGGAACGATGTGCTCGGGTGTGCCCTCGGCGCGCACCTCCTCGGCGGTCTTGCCGAAGGCGAGCGCCGCCGTCTGCGCGAAGAAGTTGGCGAGGAACAACTCGTGGACGTCCACGCCGCCATCCTGCTGCGGGCGGGCGGGCGTGGCGACGGCGATGAAATCGGCCGGGATGAGCTGCGTGCCCTGGTGGATCAGCTGGTAGAAGGCGTGCTGGCCGTTGGTGCCGGGTTCACCCCAGAACACCTCGCCGGTTTCGGTGGTGACGGGGCTGCCGTCCCAACGCACGGACTTGCCGTTGGATTCCATCGTGAGCTGCTGCAGATACGCGGCGAAGCGGTGCAGTTCCTGCGCGTACGGGAGCACGGCGTGCGAGGTGGCGCCGAGGAAGTTCACGTACCAGCAGTTGAGCAGGCCCATCAGCAGCGGCACGTTCTCCGCCGCGGGGGCCGTGCGGAAGTGCTCATCGATGGCGTGGAATCCGCCAAGGAAATCCGCGAAGTTCTTCGGCCCAATGGCGACGACGACGGCGGTCCCGACAGCGCTGTCCACCGAGTAGCGGCCGCCCACCCAGTCCCAGAACCCGAACGCGTTCGCCGGGTCGATGCCAAACGCGGCCACCTTATCGAGCGCCGTGGAGACGGCCACGAAGTGCTTGGAGACGGCCGCGCTGCGCTGCTCGGGCGTGATCGCGCCCTTCGCCTCGAGCGCATCGAGGAGCCAGGCGCGCACGAGGCGGGCGTTGGTGAGGGTCTCGAGCGTGGTGAAGGTCTTGGACGCGACGATCACGAGGGTGGTCTCCGGGTCGAGATCGTGCGTCTTGTTGTACGAATCCGAGGGATCGATGTTCGAGATGAAACGGCACTCGAGGCCGTCCTGCACGTACGGCTTCAGCGCTTCGTAGACCATCACTGGGCCGAGATCGGAGCCGCCGATGCCCACGTTCACCACCGTGGTGATGGGCTTGCCAGTGACGCCCTTCCACTCGCCCGAGCGCACGGCGTCGGCGAAATCGTAGACCTTCTGGAGGGTGGCGTGGACGTCGTCGGTCACATTCTGGCCATCGACGACGAGCCCGGCGTCCTTTGGCGCACGCAGCGCCGTGTGGAGGACCGCGCGGTTCTCGGTGACGTTGATGCGCTCGCCGGCGAACATCGCATCGCGGCGCTCGGCGAGGTTGACCTCCTCCGCCAGGTTGACCAACTCGTTCAGCACTGATCGGTTGATCAGGTTCTTCGAGAGGTCCACGTGGAGATCGCCGGCCGCGAACGTGAGTTCTGCGGCCCTGCCGGGGTTCGCCTCGAACCAGCCGCGGAGATCCGGCTTGAGGAGATCGCGGGCCACTTTGAGGCGGCCCCATGCTTCGGTCTGCGTTGCGTCGATCGGGGGAATGATGTTGTTCTCGGTCACGCGCCCCAGCCTACAATCCCCTCCCCGATGTGGGAGTGCTATCCGGGCCGCCGTGGAGGGCGGCTAGTCCTCAGTGTCGTGGAGCGGGGTGCCCGCCTTCGGGGTGCCGATCGTGCCGGCGTAGTTCGGCACGTAGTTGGACACAGCCACCGACGGCCGCCTGTACCCAAAGCCCTCCGGACGATCGGGCATGACGATCGGTGCGGCGTCGGGCAGATCCTCGTACGGCAACGAGTCCAGCAGGTGATGAATCATGTTGAGCCGCGCGGCCTTCTTCGAGTCCGAGTGGACGTGGTACCACGGCGCGGCTGGGGTGTCCGTGTGGACCATCATCTCGTCCTTGGCGCGCGAGTACTCCTCCCAGCGCGTGATGGATTCGAGGTCCATCGGCGAGAGCTTCCACTGGCGCAGCGGATCGTCGAGGCGCTTCTTGAATCGCTTGTACTGCATCTGATCGGAGACGGAGAACCAGTACTTGCGCAGGTGGATGCCGTCTTCGGTGAGCATCTGCTCGAAGATCGGGGTCTGGCGCATGAAGCGCATGACCTCGTGGGGCGTGGCGAACCCCATCACCTTCTCGACTCCGGCGCGGTTGTACCAGGAGCGGTCAAACAGCACGATCTCGCCCGCTGACGGCAGGCGCGAGATGTACCGCTGGAAGTACCACTGGGTCTGCTCGCGCTCGGTGGGCGAGGGCAGCGCCTCCACGCGGGCCACGCGCGGGGAGAGGTACTCGGTGATCCGCTTGATCGTGCCGCCCTTGCCCGCGGCATCGCGGCCCTCGAAGATGATGACCACGCGGGCGCCGGTCTCCTTCACCCAGCGCTGGAGCTTCACCAACTCGCCCTGGAGGTGGTACAGCTCTGCCTCGTACGCGCGGTTCGAGAGCTTGGTCTTGCGGGGGTCCAACTCAGCCATGCCCTCACGATAAGGCCGACGGCGCCTGGGCGCGCGGGTTTTGACGGTGCGTTTCGGTCCGGTGTGGGCCGGTGGTAGCCGCGAGCGGCCTCGACTGCACGATCGACAATCCGTTGCCAATACTCACCTATGCGTAGGCGATATCACTCCTGCACAGATTCCAACACTGGTTCTGCACAATCATGCGCTCGCCATCGATTCGCCTTCGCTCGGATCGACCAGCGGCGGGCGCCCTACCGCAGGAAGAGCGTGCGCAGGCGGGACGTGGTCAGCCACACGCCCAGCACCGTCATCACCACGAAGTAGCCAACGTGGAGCGGGGTCGCCGAGGTGTACACGCCCACCGCCAGTTGCCGCATCAACTCGATGCCGTGCCACAGCGGTAGCGCCTTCACCACCCACTGGACCGCCTCGGGGTACACCGAGATCGGAAACAGCGTGGAGGAGAACAGGAACATCGGCAGCAGGACGAAGTTGATCATGTCCATCTGCTGAAAGGTGCGCATGTACGAGGTTGCCCCCATACCGATCGAGGCGAAGCCGAACGCCACGAGCACCGCAGCGGGGATCATCAGCAGCGGCGCAAATCCGCTCACGATCCCGAAGGCGTAGAGGACGCCCATGAAGCCGCAGGCGTACAGGAAGCCGCGGAACAGGGCCATGAAGATCTCTCCGATCGCCACATCCAGCGGTCCGAGCGAGGTGGAGACCATCCCCTGGTACAGCTTCGCGAAGTGCATCTTGAAGAACACGTTCCAGGTGGAATCGTAGATCGCGCCGTTCATGGCCGAGGACGCGAGGAGAGCCGGGGCGATGAACGCGATGTAGCTGATCTCCGCGCCGCCTGGCCCTTCAACCGTGCCCACCAGTTCGCCGAGACCGTACCCCATCGCGAGCAGGTAGAACACGGGCTCGAAGAAGCCCGAGACGAGAATGATCCAGTTCTGCGTCAGGATCACCTTGAACCCGCGCTCGATCACGGCGCGCGCGTTGCCCGAGTACACGCCGCTCATGGGGCGCGGGCGCTGGAGCCGCTGTAACACTTCGCTGCTCACGAGGCGAGCCTCCTGCGATAGTTCCGCCGCGCCAGCGCAATGCCGACGACGGCGAGGGCGGCCAGGTACGCCACGTGCACCACCATCAGCCACGGCGCGATCTCGCGGCCGTACGTGAACACGCGCGCAAGATCCGCGCCGTGCCACACGGGCGAGATCCAGCCGATCCATTGGAGGTAGATCGGCATCGTCGAGAGCTCGAAGAAGGTTCCCGAGAGCAGGAAGAGCGGCATCACGATGAAGCGCTGGATGAACGAGAACTGGAAGCCCTCATCGTCGAGCGTGGCCGCGTACGCCTGGATCGGGGCACCAAAGGCCACTCCGCAGAGCACACCCACCGGGACCACCAGGATCGACCACGGCGAGTGGAGTGCCCCGAACAGGCCGAGGAATGTCCAGAAGATTGCCCCCTGCGCGATGAGCCGAAACACCACCTGCGTCAGTTGCCCAATGGCGAGTTGCCCTGGTTGCAACGGCGTCGAGTTCGCGCCCCAATAGACCTTGCTCCACCGGAAGTTGTCCATCACGGGGAAGGTGAACTCCATGACTGCGGTCATCATCGCCATCGAGACGAGAAGTGCCGGCCCCACGAAGGATCGATACGGCACGCCGTCGATCGCCCCGGCATTCGCGTCCACGATCGCGCCGAGGCCGAGGCCCATCGCGGCAAGGTACACGAACGGCTGACCGATGTCGTAGATGATGATCGGCCACCCGTAGCGGCGCACGTTCAAGAACTGGTGCTCGGCGAAGTACCACCAGCCCCAGCGGCGGGCGCGGGCGGCGCGCACCTCGGGCGGGAGCACCCCGCCGGAGTATGTGCGGCGTGTCAGATCCGTGCTAGTCAATGAGACTCCGCCCGGTCAGGCGCAGGAACACGTCTTCCAACGACGAGCGGCGCACGAGCGAGGTGATCGGGTTCAGGCCGCGCGCCGAGACCTCTTCGAGGGCCGCCTCGCCGGAATCCGCGTAGAGGAGCACGCGGTCGGGCAGCACTTCGAGGCGCTCCCCCACGTCTTCGAGTTGCGTGACGGCCTCCGCGCTGCGGTTCGATCCAAACCGAAGTTCGAGCACCTCCCGCGTGCTGTACTGGCGGATCAATGCCGACGGCGATCCCTCGGCCATGATCCTGCCCTTGTCAATCACGATGAGCCGGTCACAGAGCTGCTCGGCCTCGTCCATGAAGTGAGTGGTCACGATCAGAGTGACGCCCTCCTCCTTCAGACGGAAGAGCCGATCCCACAGGATGTGACGCGCCTGGGGGTCAAGGCCCGTCGTCGGCTCGTCGAGAAGAAGGATGGAAGGCTGGTTGATGAGGCCACGCGCGATGGTCAGGCGCCGCTTCATCCCACCGGAGAGCTCGCGCACCTTCGACTTCGCCTTCTCCTGCAGTTGCGCGAACTCGAGCAGCTCGTCCGCCTTCGGGTTCAGGTAGCTGCGCGGCAGGCCAAAGTAACGGCCGTAGACCACGAGGTTGTCCCGCACGAGGAGTTCCTCGTCGAGGTTGTCCTGCTGCGGAACCACGCCCAGGTGCGCGCGCACCTCCGGGCCCTGCGCCTCGGGGTCGAGACCGAGTACCTCCAATCGTCCGGCGGTGCGCTCGAGCGTTCCACCGATCATGCGCATCGTGGTGGATTTGCCCGCGCCGTTCGGCCCGAGCAGGCCGAAGGACTCACCCTTCGGCACCTCGAAGCTGATGGAATCGACGGCGGTGAAGTCCCCGTACTTCTTGGTGAGGTTTTCGGCAACAATCACTTGCTCATT
>JAKDIE010000124.1 GCA_030450655.1 Ruaniaceae bacterium | reverse complement strand
TGACCACGAGGCGAGGGCGCTCGGCCGTGCCGGAGATCTTCTTGCGCACGCGCAGGTGGCGGCGCGAGCGGGCAACTGCGGTGCCCTTACCCTTGATCGACTTTGCCATGGCTTACTTACCAGCCTTTCCGGCCTTGCGCTTAACCAGCTCGCCGGCGTAGCGAACGCCCTTGCCCTTGTACGGCTCGGGCTTACGGATCTTGCGAATGTTCGCGGCGACCTCTCCGACCTGCTGCTTCGAGATTCCCGAAACGGAGAACTTGGTGGGGCCTTCCACGGCGAACGCGATGCCCTCGGGGGCGTCAACGATCACGGGGTGGGAGAAACCGAGCGTGAACTCAAGGGACGAACCCTTGGCGAGCACGCGGTAACCGGTACCAACAATCTCGAGCTTCTTCTCGTAGCCCTGGGTCACACCCACCACCATGTTGTTGATGAGGGTGCGGGTCAGGCCGTGCAACGAACGTGCCTCGCGGCTCTCGTCCGGCCGGGCGACGACGATCTCGCCGTCCGTGCGCTCGGCCGTGATGGGCGCGGGGATCGTGTGGTTCAGGGTGCCCTTGGGGCCCTTCACCGTGATCTCGGCGCCGTCAATCGTGATGTCCACTCCCGCGGGAACCTGGACGGGCATCTTGCCAATACGTGACATGTCTGTGCTCCTTTCCAGATCACCAGACGTAGGCGAGGACTTCCCCGCCAACACCCTTGTTGTGAGCCTCGCGGTCAGTCAGCAGACCGGAGGACGTGGACAAAATGGCGATGCCGAGGCCGCCGAGAACGCGCGGGAGGCCCGTGGACTTCGCGTACACGCGCAGTCCTGGCTTCGAGATGCGCTTGATGCCGGCGATGGCACGCTCGCGGTTGGGGCCAAACTTCAGGTCGAGTGTGAGTTCCTTACCCACCGCGAGGTCCTTCACCGCGTATTCGGCGATGTACCCCTCGGTCTTGAGGATCTGCGCAATCGAGCCCTTCAGCTTCGAGTACGGCATGGACACACTCTCGTGATGCGCGGAGTTTGCGTTGCGCAGACGAGTGAGCATGTCCGCAATGGGATCTGTCATTGTCATGTGGGCTCTTGCCCTTCCTCGTTGCGGTTTCCTTCTCGGACCTGCAACGTAGTCGGTTTACCAGCTGGACTTTGTCACGCCGGGGAGCTGACCCTGCAGGGCCATCTCACGCAGGCAGACTCGGCACAGCCCGAACTTCTTGTATACGGAACGGGGACGCCCGCAGCGCTGGCAGCGGGTGTATGCACGCACGGCGTACTTCTGCTTTCCAGCGGCCTTCATCTTCAGTGCGGTCTTGGCCACGTCAGTTCTCCTTAAATGGGAAGCCGAGCTGGCGTAGCAGCGAGCGGCCCTCGTCGTCCGTCTTGGCGGTCGTCACGATCGTGATATCCATTCCACGAACGCGATCGATCCGGTCCTGATCGATCTCGTGGAACATGGACTGCTCCGTGAGGCCGAACGTGTAGTTGCCGTTACCGTCGAACTGCTTCGGCGAGAGGCCACGGAAGTCGCGGATGCGGGGCAGCGCCACCGAGAGCAGGCGGTCAAGGAACTCCCACATGCGATCGCCGCGCAGCGTCACGTGGGCGCCGATCGGCATTCCCTCGCGCAGCTTGAACTGGGCGATCGACTTGCGGGCCTTGGTCACGTACGGCTTCTGGCCGGTGATCGCGGTCAGATCGGCGATCGCGCCGTCGATAATCTTCGCGTCACGCGCCGCATCTCCCACGCCCATGTTGACCACGATCTTCACGAGACCGGGAACCTGGTTGGGGTTCGGGTACTTGAACTCGTCCTGCAGCCCGGCCACGATCTCTGCGCGGTACCGTGCCTTCAGGCGGGGAATCTCAACGGTTGTCATCAGATGTCCTTACCGGAGCGCTTGGCGTAACGCACGCGGGTGGTGTGCTCGCGTCCATTGCGCGTGGCCGTCTCTTCGCGGTGCCCCACACGTGAGCCCTTGCCCGTCTCCGGGTCAACGAGCATCACGTTCGAGACGTGGATGGGGGCCTCGATCGTCTCGATGCCGCCGGTGCGCGCACCCTGGCGGGACTGGCCCACCTTGGTGTGGTGCTTCATGCGCATGACGCCTTCGACGACGACGCGGTCGCGCTCGGCCAACACCTGCAGCACGCGGCCCGTCTTTCCCTTGTCGCGACCGGCGATCACGATCACCTTGTCGCCCTTCTTAATGTTTGCCATCACAGCACCTCCGGTGCGAGCGAGATGATGCGCATGAACTTCTTATCGCGCAGCTCGCGGCCCACCGGGCCGAAGATGCGGGTTCCGCGCGGGTCGCCGTCAGCCTTCAGGATGACAGCGGCATTTTCATCGAAACGAATGTACGAACCGTCCGGACGGCGGCGCTCCTTGGAGGTGCGCACAACGACAGCCTTCACGACGTCGCCCTTCTTGACGTTTCCTCCGGGAATGGCGTCCTTCACCGTGGCAACGATGACGTCACCGATTCCGGCATAGCGACGGCCGGAACCGCCGAGCACCCGGATGCAGAGGATCTCCTTCGCACCCGTGTTGTCGGCGACCTTCAGCCGCGACTCCTGCTGGATCATTTTCTCTCCTTTGTCGTGCCGGTTCTCGGGGGATGCCCGAGCCTAGCCGAACTGTTACTTGGCCTTCTCCAGGATGGTGACGAGACGCCACCTCTTGGTCGCGGATAGCGGACGCGTCTCCATGATGCGCACGAGGTCACCGGTGCCTGCGGCATTCTCGGCGTCATGCGCCTTGACCTTGGTGGTCTTGCGAATGATCTTGCCGTACAGCGGGTGCTTCACGCGATCTTCGAGTTCGACGACGATGGTCTTGTCCATCTTGTCGGAGACGACGTACCCCTGGCGGACCTTGCGGTCATTGCGAACGATCGTTTCGTTGCTCACTTCTTCGATACCTTCTCACTGCTGGGTGCGGTGCGGATGCCGAGCTCACGCTCGCGCACGATCGTGTAGATGCGCGCGATGTCCTTGCGCACGGCCTTGAGTCGCCCGTGGTCCTCAAGCTGACCAGTGGCGGAGGAGAAACGGAGGTTAAACAGCTCCGCCTTCGCCTTGGCGAGCTCGGTCGCGAGCTTGTCGTTGTCCATGGTGTCGAGCTCGTGAGGAGCCAGACCCTTCGATCCGATTGCCATCAGATCTCACCACCTTCGCGGCTGACGAAACGTGTCTTCATGGGCAGCTTGTGCTGCGCGCGGCTCAGTGCCTCACGTGCGAGGGGCTCCGGAACACCGGAGAGTTCGAACATGACGCGTCCTGGCCTGACGTTGGCGATCCACCACTCGGGCGAACCCTTACCGGAACCCATGCGGGTTTCGGCCGGCTTCTTCGTGATGGGTCGGTCCGGGAAGATGTTGATCCACACCTTTCCACCACGCTTGACGTGACGGGTCATCGCAATACGCGCGGCCTCGATCTGCCGGTTGGTGACGTAGGCGCCCTCAAGGGCCTGAATGCCGTAGTCGCCAAACGCGATCGTGGTGCCGCCCTTGGCAGCACCCGAACGCTTCGGGTGGTGCTGCTTGCGGTGCTTAGTACGACGAGGAATAAGCATGGCTCAGGCCTCCGTGCTTTCTGCGGGAGCCGCCGCCTGGGGCGCTGCCGCTGCCTGGGGAGCTGCCTCGGCGGGTGCGTCCTCGCGCGGGCGGCGCGGGGCGCCTCCACGGCGATCGCTACCACCACGGCGTCCGCGCGGCGCGGCATCTGCCTGCTCGCGTGCGAACTCCTTCTCGGTGACGTCTCCCTTGTAGATCCACACCTTCACGCCGATGCGTCCGAACGTGGTGCGGGCCTCGTGGAAGCCGTAGTCAATGTTCGCGCGCAGGGTGTGCAGGGGCACACGGCCTTCGCGGTAGAACTCGGAACGAGACATCTCGGCGCCGCCAAGACGGCCGGCGCACTGCACCCGGATACCCCTGGCGCCCGCACGCTGCGCGGACTGAATGCCCTTGCGCATGGCGCGGCGGAAGGAGACGCGGGAGGCGAGCTGCTCGGCAATGCCCTGGGCCACCAGTTGCGCTTCGATCTCGGGGTTCTTGACCTCGAGGATGTTCAGCTGCACCTGCTTGCCGGTCAGCTTCTCGAGCTGTCCACGCAGGCGATCGGCCTCTGCACCACGGCGCCCGATGACGATGCCCGGGCGGGCGGTGTGGAGGTCCACGCGCACGCGATCGCGGGTGCGTTCGATGTCCACCTTGGCAATGCCGGCGCGCTCGAGCGTCTCGCTCATGAGCTTGCGGATCTCCACGTCTTCGCGCACGTAGTCGCGGTAGCGCTGGCCATCCTTGGTGGAGTCAGCGAACCAGCGCGAGCGGTGATCGGTGGTGATGCCGAGCCGGAAGCCGGTCGGGTTGACCTTCTGTCCCACTATTGGGTCCTTCCGTTCGTCTCTTCGCGCTGCGTGACCACAAGGGTGATGTGGCTGGTGCGCTTGTTGATGCGTCCGGCGCGGCCTTGGGCGCGCGGGCGGAATCGCTTCATGGTGGGGCCTTCGTCCACGAAGGCCTCGGAGATGAAGAGGCGGTCCTCGTTGAACGCGAGGCCCTCCTGCTCCGCCTTGACGCGGGCGTTGGCGATGGCGCTCTCAAGCACCTTCAGCACGGTGACGGCGGCGGCTTGGGGAGCGAAAGTGAGCGTGCTTACCGCTGCTCCCGCATCCTTACCGCGCACCACGTCAACTACGCGGCGCGCCTTCATCGGCGTCACGCGAACAAACTTCGCCTGAGCCTTGGCTTCCATAGTTGTGTCCTTTCCTAGCCACCGCGCTCAGCGGCGGCGCGCCTTACGGTCGTCCTTGTCGTGTCCACGGAAGGTGCGGGTGAGCGCGAACTCGCCCAGCTTGTGTCCCACCATGGATTCGGTGACAAACACCGGAACGTGCTTGCGGCCGTCGTGCACTGCGAACGTGTGTCCCAGGAAGTCCGGCGTGATGACGGACCGGCGGGACCACGTCTTGATAACGGTGTGGGTGCCCTTCTCGTTCTGAGCGTCCACCTTCTTCTGAAGGTGATCGTCCACGAACGGACCCTTCTTCAAACTGCGTGGCATTTCTTCGGCTCCCTATCAGCGCTTCTTGCCGGTGCGGCGACGGCGAACAATCATGTTGTCGCTCGGGTTGTTGGGATGGCGAGTGCGGCCTTCCTTCTGGCCCCACGGGCTGACCGGGTGGCGACCACCGGAGGTCTTGCCCTCGCCACCACCGTGCGGGTGGTCCACCGGGTTCATGACGACACCACGGACGGTCGGGC
>JAKDIE010000447.1 GCA_030450655.1 Ruaniaceae bacterium | reverse complement strand
GGGCGGCGGAGCAACGGCCGGATTTTCTGCTGGCGGCCAAACGGCGTCGGACATCCTGAACCGTGTGGATCCGGAGAGCGGCACGTCGTTCGCAGGCGGCCTCGCGGAGCTCTCTGATGGCGCGAACCAGATCGTGACTCAGGCGCAGCCCCTCGTAGAGGGCGCGGATGATCTTGGTGCGGGCGCAACGGCGCTCCTTGCGGGTATCAACCAACTGAACGGCCAGGTGGGGGCTCTGCCCGCTGGCATCGACCAGCTCGCAGGGGGAGTGAACCAACTGAGCGGCGGAATCGGCCAGCTCGCCGGAGGCATCGATCAATTTGCCGACGGCGCGGGCCAGCTCTCGGGAGGCGCTTCCGCGCTTTCGGGGGGCGCGTCCGATCTCGCGGGCGGAGCATCGCAACTCTCCTCTGGCGTGAACGAGTACGTGGGAGGCGTGGGGCAACTCGCGGACGGCACCGCCGAGGCGGCGGCTGGGGCCCCGGACCTCGTGACCGGGCTCGACCAGCTCGCGGACGGCGCCTCTCAGCTCGACGACGGCATCGGCACCTTCGGTGACGAACTCGCCGCCGGTGCAGCGGACCTTCCCGCGTACACGGACGCCGATCGGGCGACCCTCTCTCAGGTGGTGGCGAACCCCGTCCAGCCGCAGAGCGGTGTGGCAGGGTTCAATTCGACCGCCACCGTCTCGCTGCTGATCGTCGCGGGGCTGTGGCTCGCCGCGATGCTCGCGTTCGCCATGGTGCGGCCGGTCCCGGCGAATGCGGTGTCCTCTCGCTCCTCGTCCTTCGCGTTGTGGGCGCGCACGATCTCGCTCCCGGCGATTGTCGTGGCGCTGCAGGGCGTCGTGTTTGGCGTGATCGGCGGGACGATCCTCAATCTCGGGCTGGGCGCCACCCTTATACTGGCGCTTGGCCTCGCCGCGCTCGGGGTCTCGTTCGTGCTCGCGAACCACGCGCTCACGGCGTGGCTCGGGAACTGGGGGCGCGGCATCGCCGTGCTGCTCCTCGGCGCGACCGTTGCGGTCGCCGTGTCCTCGGTGGGATCCGGCTGGCTGGGCTGGCTCGATGCGGTTTCGCCGCTGCAGAATGCCTTCCTGCTCGTGCGCACGCAGGCGGCCGACGGCTCGGGCATGGTGGGTCTCCTCGGCGGAGCGCTCCTGCTTGGGGTGTTGGCGCTGGCGGCCTCGGTCCTCTCGATCGCCTCGCGGCGCAGCCTCAGCGCGGCGCAGTACCGGCGCCACATCGACGCCTAACGGCACCCGCCGGGCGAGAGTGGCCGCGGGTGCGGACTGCCCGGATGCCGGCGGACCGTGCTCGCGGGGGAGCGGCTCCGCTCCCGGGGGTGACCTCGGGGTTTCTTCGGCCTGGATGCCGGCGGCTGGGCCCGAGGCGCGTGCCGCCGCGCCTATCGGCTGGAAGTTGAGGCCACCGATCGCTAAGCGATCCGAATCGGTCATTCCCGTCCCCTAGTTGAGGTGTGGGGTGGCGTAACCGCGCATAGCGCTCCCCCCCCCCCACAAACCCCTCACAACCCGCCCCCCCCCCGGGGGCCCCGGGGCACCACCCG
>JAKDIE010000123.1 GCA_030450655.1 Ruaniaceae bacterium | reverse complement strand
TCGATCAGAGGGTGATCCTCGAGGACGGCAGCCCCGTGGTGCGCCTGCGGACACGCGTGAACTGGCAGGCCGATCACAGGATGCTGCGCGCGGAGTTCCGGCCCACCCATTACGCGCCCACAGCGAAGTGCGAGATCCAGTTCGGGCACATCGAGCGCGCCACCACGGAGCGGGACGCGATCGAGAAGGCGCAGTTCGAGGTCTGCGCGCACAAGTGGATCACCACGGAAGATGCCACGGGCGGGTTCGCCGTCCTCAACGATTCGAAGTACGGCCACCGCGCCAAGAACGGTCTGATCAGCCTCAATCTGCTGCGCGCGCCCACGTTCCCGGACAAGACGGCGGACCGCGGCGTGCACCACTTCACCTACGCGTTCATGCCGTTCGCCGCAGGGGCACTCGGGGACGTGGTGCGCGAAGGGTATCGCCTGAACAACCCCTTGATCGTGGACGACGGCGCGTGCTTTGCCTCGGTTGTTTCGTCCAGCAATCCTGGGGTTGTGATCGAGACGGTGAAGCCGGCGGAGGACGGCGGCGGTGTGGTGCTGCGGCTCTACGAGTCTTTGGGGCGGCCGTGCACCACTTCGATCTCCACCACGATCCCGCATCGCGAAGCGCGCCTCGCGAACCTGCTAGAACGGGACGAGGGTGCGGCGGATCTCGGTTCCCTGGCGTTCACACCATTCGAGATCAAGACCATCCGGCTCGCCTGATCGGTCCCGCGCCGCCGAACGTGCGAAAGGGCCGCAGGAGTGTGCTCCCGCGGCCCTTCCACATTGCTACTGCCTAGCAGCAGCCTGTGCTGTGATTCGTCTCGTCGAAGTTGACGCGATCCCGCCAGAACTCGCGTTCTGTCATCGGGGTCACGTCCGAATGAACCGCATTGTGACGCGCGAGGTAACGCTCATAGGCGGAATCGCCCATGATCTCACCCACGTACCACGTGAGGTTCTTCCACCCTTTGACGAGCACGTTCACTTTCAGTGACCGCCGTGCTTCGTGCCCGGGATCAGCTCCGGATCGCCGACGATCGCGTACTCGGCAACCAGCTTCTTCTCAAGCGGCGTCGCGATGAGCGAGCCGGGCGCGAAGAAGTTGGATTCCCGGTACGGGTCCTCCGTCGAGATGTCCTTGCCACCGGCCTTGCGTGCCTCGATGATCGCGAGCACTGCGTAGAAGATCACCGCGATGACGACCAGTACGAACAGGATCGACATCGTGCCCTGGATGAAGGTGTTGCGGATGATGGCGCCCTGAATGGCGATCGCATCTGCATCGCCACCGCCGGAAACAAGCTCGGCGCGTGCTGCGCGAGCGTTGCTCCACTGGGTCCAGTATCCGAGCGCCGCATCAGAGGAGAAGATCTTCTGCCACGAGGCCGCGAACGTCACGATCAGCATCCACACGAACGGTGCCGCCGGAATCCACGCGTACTTGCCGTAGCCCTTGCGGATCACGATGACGGTGCACAGCAATAGCGCCATTGTGGCGATGAGCTGGTTTGCGATACCGAACAGCGGGTACAGGGTCTGGATTCCACCACGCGGGTCCGTGACTCCCATATAGAGCAGCGAGCCCCATGCCAGCACAACCGTTCCGGTGGTCAGCCATGAGCCAACGCGCCAGCCAGGATCACGGAACTTGGGAACGATGTTTCCGATCGCGTCACCGAGCTGGAAGCGCGACACGCGGGTCACGGCGTCCACTGCGGAGAGGATGAACAGCGCTTCGAACATGATGGCGAAGTGGTACCAGAACGCCATCATCTCCTTGCCACCAACGAGTTGGTGCATGATGTTCGCGATCGCGACCGCGAGCGTTGGTGCTCCACCGGTACGGGAAACCACGGAGGGCTCTCCCACATCGCTGGCGAGCTGGCGGATCGCATCGGCACCTAGGACCGGAACGTCCTCACCGTCCGCGCCTTCCACGAACCACTGAATCTCAGCGGGCGTGCCATCGGGGTTCACCTGGAGTGCGCCCACGGCAGCTTCGGCCGATTCCGCCTGCTGCTGGTAGTAATCTTCGGTGCCGGCATCGGCGGTGACGGAGACGCCACCGATGTTCGCCATCGCAGCCGGGGACATGTTCATTGAGAAGTACACACCCTGGTTGAGGGACACGGCAGCGGCGAGCGCCATGATGGCCACGAAGGACTCCATGAGCATGCCACCGTAGCCAACCATGCGAACCTGGGTTTCCTTCTGAATCATCTTCGGGGTGGTACCCGAGGAGACCGTCGCGTGCATGCCGGAGATGGCGCCACAGGCGATAGTAATGAACAGGAAGGGGAACAAGGTTCCGGCGAACACCGGGCCGTCCGTGTTGGAGGCGAAGTTCGTGATGGCCGGCATCTGGGCGAGCGGCTGCACGATGATGATGCCGATGGCGAGGATGACGATCGTACCGACCTTCATGAAGGTGGAGAGGTAGTCACGCGGGGTCAGGAGCAGCCACACCGGCAGCACCGCAGCGAAGAAGCCGTAGATCACCATGAAGACCACGAGTGTTTCCCTCGAGAGAAGGAAGACGTTGTGGAGGACCTCGTGGTTGTTGACCCAGGAACCGCCGAAGATCGCGGCGATCAGCAGCACGAAGCCGGCGATCGAGACGGGCGTGATGGCACCCGGCTGCACGAAGCGAAGCCAGAGGCCCATTCCGATGGCGATCGGGATGGTCATCGCGATGGAGAACACGCCCCAGGGGGACTCTGCCAGCGCGTTGACGCAGATCATCGCGAGAACCGCGAGGACGATCATCAGCATGACGAACACGCCGATGGTCATGATCGTGCCTCCAACCTTGCCGATCTCATCGATCGCCATCTGGCCGAGCGAACGGCCGCCGCGACGCATCGAGAAGAACAGCACGAGCATGTCCTGGACGGCGCCGGCAACGAGCACGCCGAGGATGATCCACAGGGTGCCGGGGAGGAATCCCATCTGGGCCGCGAGCACCGGGCCAACGAGGGGGCCGGCACCTGCGATTGCGGCGAAATGGTGGCCGTAAAGGACCACGCGGTTCGTCGGATCGAAGTCCTTGCCGTTGTTGACGCGCTCGGACGGCGTGGCGTTGGTGTCCATCGGCCGCATGATCTTCTTCTGGATGTACAGCGCGTAGAAGCGGTACGCAATCGCGTACGTCGCCACGGCAGTGATCACGAACCAGACCGTGTTCACCTCTTCATTGCGGATGATGGCAAGCATCGTCCAACCGGTTGCGCCGGCGAGGGAGATGGCCACCCAAATCAGGATCCGCCACCAGTTCCAATGGGAGTGCGGCTTCGTGCCCACGGGTACACCATTCTTGTTACGAATGATGTACTTCTCTTCCTCTGCTGTATAGACCGGCAGCGTTGCCGGGCTTGTATCTGCCATGGTTTGTAGGACCTCTCTAAGGCTGGAACCACTTGTTCTGTTGTGACGTCAAGGGACCCCTCGCTGACTGGTAAGCGCAGAGACAGGAACCCTTGTTAGATCATCCGTCACGCTCACCCTATCGGTATGGGACTTTAGACCGCGTGTCGGGAAGATTTACCCATCCTTCCTCGTGCGTATTCCCCTTCGTTACAGGCCATTCATCCGCCGGCACATCCGCGTTCGCCGGTACAGTGTGGCCATGGCTCAGCGACGATGGTGGAGGTCAGCGGGTCCACGGTTTGACGATTCTCCCGCCGATTCACTTCTCGCCCCCAAGTACCGGCTCGACGGCGGCGAAGCACGACGCCTGATGATCGACGCCATGGACGGCACCATCACCGCGGCCGGTGTGGTCGAGGGACTGATCGCCGCGGGCGTCTCGGAGCGGGTCATCCTGATTGGGGGGACCAGCGCGATCGTTGCTGGTGGCCTGGCGACGGCGGGCAACGCCTATACGGAGATGGCTGCGGAGCGGGACTCGATCAAGGCGAGCCTCGCGGAGGAGGCCCGCCAGCTCGCCGAGAACCCCGATGGAGAGCGCGAAGAGTTGGTGGAGATCTACATCAAGAAGGGTCTCGACCGAGATCTGGCCGAGAAGGTGGTGGAGCAGCTCAACTCAACGGATGCGCTGGCCGCCCATGTGGAGGAGGAACTCCACTTCACCGAGGACCAGCTGAACCTCCACCCGCCTGCGATGTCCATCGCATCGTTCGTCGCGTACGCCCTCGGCGCGCTCATCCCGATCATCGCCGTCTGGCTCGCTCCCACGCACCTCCACACCTACGTCACGGCCACGGCCGTGATTGTCTCCGTGGCACTGATCGCGTACGTGGCCGCTCGCACTTCCGAGCTGAGCGCGCCCCTGATGGTGCTCCGCACCGTTGGAATCGCGGTGGGATCGCTGGTGCTCGGCTATGCGGCCGGCCTCGTCGTGGGCTGATCCCCTGCAGTCCGCTCGGCGAGGCGAGCCCATGGCAGACGACGTTCGACTCGGGCGCCCTGCAGACGTTCAGTTCTCCTCGTCTGTGAAAGCGCAGAACTGCCGCACCGGACCGAGACCCTCGACGGCCTCACTATCACCCGCACCGGGCAGGAAGCCATAGAAGAACTCAGCCCCGTCCTCGAGTAGCGGTGCCTCCCGGATCGGGTAGAGGCCGGTCCTGTCGCCCACATCATGAATGACCGTGGCGGACTCCGGCGGCGCCACGCGACCCGTGCGCTGATCCGTGACCCCACCCTCGAGCCAGTCTGAACGCGGACAGATCCCACCCCACGCCTCAATGGGGGCCGTCAGCACCGGGTACCACTCGTCGTCGAAGTCCATAATCGTCACATCACGTACCTCGGTGCCTGTCCCGCCCTCCTCGCAGCCACGCTCGTCGTCGGTCCACGGCATCTTGAGCGTGTGATCGATCTGGAAGCCGGAGTCGATTGCGGTAACAGAATGGACGATGTCCCCACAGCTATCGGTCAGGGCAATCGGAAAGATCACCTGTTCTGCGGGGGCCTGCTCGCCTGCTTCGCCCGCCTCGCGGCCGAGCCACACGTACCAGAGTTCCTGGGCATCCTCGCCGTCGGTCTGGGCGAGCGGGATCGCCAGGTCTGCGGTGCCGTCTCCATTGGCGTCACCCTCCACACCGTCCCCCATCTGATACGTCCGGCCATTCTCGTCCTCACCGGCGCCGGCGGTGAGCCCGACGACGATGGGCACGTCAAGACCGTCGTCGGACCAGGTCCATTCGGCACCTGCGGCCCACGCCTGGATGTCCGCGGGAGTCACCGGCTCAGGCTCAGGATCCGTGGTTGGCTCCGTGGGGGGTTCCGGTTCGGGCTGTGAAGTGGG
>JAKDIE010000446.1 GCA_030450655.1 Ruaniaceae bacterium | reverse complement strand
GCCGCCTATCGAGGGCGTCAACTCCCCCGGCGTCCACCAGCTCTACACGATCCCCCAGATGGACGGAATCATGCGCCAGATCGACGACGGCGCCTCCCGGGCTCTCGTCGTTGGGGCCGGTTTCATTGGGCTCGAGGCGGTGGAGGCCTTGCGTGAACGTGGGCTGGACGTGACCCTCGTGGAGTTCGCCCCGCACGTGCTGCCGCCACTGGTCGACGAACTCGCGCCGTTCCTGCAGGAAGAGCTCGAGGCGCACGGTGTGCGCGTCATCACCGGGGCCGGCGTCACGACTATCTCGGATGACCCCGCCGCCCTTCATATCACCCTCTCGAACGGCGCGAGCCTCGAGACGGACCTCGTGATCCTCTCCACGGGGGTGGTCCCACGCAGCGAGTTGGCCAGGGACGCCGGGCTCGAACTTGGCGAGCGCGGCGCGATCGTGGTCGATTCCCGGATGCGCACCTCGGACCCGCACATTTGGGCCGTGGGCGACGCAGTCCAGGTGCGCCAGAGCATCGGCGGCGTGGACGTTCTGGGCCCGGTTCCGCTCGCGGCGCCCGCCAACCGCCACGGCCGCCTCGCCGCGGACTCGATCGTGCGCGGGATCGAAGCAACCGATTCCGCACCTCCGGCCGTCCTCGGCACGGCCATCGTGCGCGTGTTCGGGCAGGTCGCCGCAGTCACGGGGGCATCCCCGCGCACCCTGGACCTCCTCGGGATCGAGCACTTCACGGTCTCCGTGCACCCCAACTCGCACGCCGGCTACTACCCCGGTGCCGAGCAGATTCACCTGGTCGCAAGCTTCGCGCCCGATGGCGCGATCCTCGGTGCGGCGGCCGTGGGCCGCGACGGCGTGGACAAGCGCATCGACGTGCTCGCCACGGCGATCAAGGCGAGGCTCACGGCGGACGATCTCGCGGATCTCGATCTCGCCTACTCCCCGCCCTTCGGATCGGCCAAGGACGCGGTCAACATGCTCGCGTTCACGGCCCAGAACATCCTGGATGGCACGATGCCCGCGTGGCGCGCCGCCGATCTCCCCGAGGCGCGAGCCACGGGCCTGATCCTTGACGTCCGCTCGGCGGCGGAGTGCGCGAACGGCATGGTCCACGGCGCGCTCAACATCCCGCACACCGAACTGCGTGCGCGGATCGACGAGGTGCGCGAGGCTGCCGCAGGCCGGCCGGTGTTCGTACACTGCCAATCCGGCGTGCGCTCCTACCTCGGGACGCGGATCCTGATCGGCAACGGCTTCGACGCCCGCAACCTCCTCGGAGGCGCGATCACGCTACGGCGCGCACACCCGGAGGCGTTCACCGCCTGAGCTCATTCGAAGCTGGGCAGCGCCATATCCCGGAAATAGCTGAACGGGCGGCCGGACGGGTGCAAGCCCGCATCCGCGCCTTCCGGCGGAACGTTCGCGGGATCGTCACTCACGGAGACTTGCCGATTCTCGCCGTCCACGAACACCACCGAGGGCGAGTACGTGCGGGCCTCGTCGTCGTCGAGCATGGCGTAGCCGATCAGGATCACCAGATCGCCCGTGTGGACCAGGTGCGCGGCAGCGCCGTT
>JAKDIE010000122.1 GCA_030450655.1 Ruaniaceae bacterium | reverse complement strand
TCCAGTCCGTGGCCCCGAGCAAAGCCTGAACTGTACCGGGGTCGCCGTCGACCAGGACCGTCCGATGCGAGGCCGCAGTGTCCACGTGCAGGCGCGGCGGCGTGAAATCCTCAGGGAGCGTGACTCCGTGGGCGATCCACCCTGTTGCGTGCAGGCGCTCGGACTCGGCTCTGAGCGCCGCCAGGTCCTCCTCGCTCGGATCGGCCGGAAGGACGAGGATCGGCAGTGGCGAGGCAGTCTCGGATGCCGCATCCGCCAGCGTCTCCGGGCTCGAGACGATCACCGCGGGCGCGCTCTCGTACAGCACCGCACTCAGCGCGAAGGACAACTCCCCGGGCTCACCGTTCGGCACCACGAGCGCCGCATCCTCCGCTTCGATGAGCGCAAACGGCGCGGGCCGAGGAATCTCGATGACTTGCACCGGGCCGCGGTCCTCCGCAGGGTTCCACATGAACGCAACCGCCACGCCCGCCACAATCAGAGCGAGCGCGAGGTAGCCCAGAATCCACTTCGTCTTGGACGTTCTTCCTGCGTTCGTGCTCATCGTGTGGCCCTCTCAATCAGCGCGCGAATGATCGCGGGTGTTTCCTCGGGACCGGAGGTTGCCACGCATTCAACCCCCATCTCGAGGACGGGGCGATCGTTGCCATCCGGGTCGAGGCGATCGCCCACGAACACCATATCGGCGAGGGGGATTCCGGTGAACTCCGCGAGCTTCCGTATCCCAAATGCCTTATCGACGCCGTCCGCAGTGACATCCACTGAGGTGGATCCACCTGCACGTGGCTCGAGCCCCGGAAGGTGTGGTGCGATGGCGTCCTTGAGTGCAATGCGCTTCTCGCCCGTGGGATCCCAGGCGCGCTTCGCATCGAGAGGCGCCTTCTGACCCAGAGCGGAGAAGGTCACCTGCGTGCCGCGGTCCTCGATGACGTCTCCCCAGGTCTCGGCCTCCCACACGCCGAGCCGCCGCGCCTCGCGTTCAATCACCGCGGCGACGTGCTCTCGCTGCTCCTGCGGGAGGGTGTGTTCGTACACGGGCCGCCACTCGCCGTCGGTCCAGGTCAGATAGCGCGTGCCGCAGGTGGGCATCAGGTGCAGGCCCTCCAGCCGCGCCGGCGGGAGGTTGCCCAGCAGCTGTTGTTCGAACTGGCCCCACTTTCCGCCGGAGATCACGCACACGTCCACAACATCGAGGAGCGCCACGAGCTCATGGCCCACGTCCGCGGGCAGGGCACTCTTGGAGTGCGCGAGAGTGTCATCGAGATCGAACGCGACGAGGCGGAGATCCACCTAAACCTCCTGATGGGGGCGGGCAGGTGGCTACCTGCCGAGAGCACTTCGGGCAGGTTCGATTGTCTCACGGTATCGTCAGGTAGCGGCGTCGCGTTCGAAGGACGTACCGGCCGCGCAGGGCCGAACGAGTACCACGGAGAGAGACATGGCTACACCACACATCAGCGCCGAACCGGGCGATTTCGCGCCCGCCGTCTTGATGCCCGGAGATCCGAAGCGCGCCGAGCGCATCGCCCACTCGTTGATGGCCGATGCCCGCCTCGTCACGGACGTGCGCGGAATGCTCGGCTTCACGGGCACGTACGAGGGCTCGCCGCTCTCGGTGATGGGTTCGGGGATGGGGCAGCCCTCGGCGGGCATTTACGTCACCGAACTGATGAAGTTTTACGGCGTGCAGCGCGTGATTCGTGTGGGCACCACGGGCGGCATCGCCTCGCACGTGAAGGTGGGGGACGTGATCATTGCGACCGGCGCGCACACCGATTCGGGCATGAACTCGCATCGCATCCCCGGGATCAACTTCTCCGCCGTGGCATCCTTCTCCTTGGCGCGCGCCGCGATGGACGCCGTGAAGGAGGGCGAGCGCGTGCACGTGGGCCCGATCGTCTCCAAAGACCACTTCTACCTGGCGGTCCCAGGCCAAACGGACGCGCTGGCCGCCTATGGCGTGCTCGGCGTGGACATGGAAGCCGCCGCGATGTACGCCATCGCCGCCGAGTTCGGCCGCGAGGCGCTCACCGTGCTCACCGTCTCGGATCACCTCTTCGATTCCTCCTCGGACATGACGCCCGAGGAGCGGGAATCGAAGTTCCAACTCGCCCTGCGACTGGCCTGCGCGGCCGCACTTTCCTAGCCAAGGACCCGCCCATGCAGCATCCTGCCGGTTGGTATCCGGACCCGAACGACAGCTCGAAGGAGCGCTACTTCAACGGGTCCGCATGGACCACACACGTACGCAACGACATCCCCGAGATCCCCCTCGCGCCGTGGGTGGATCCCGCCCAGCACATCCTCACGGGCGGGATCCTGCTGGACAACACGCCGCCAAAGTCCACCCGCTCCACCTGGCTCGCCGTCGCAGCCATCGCTGCGGGCGTGGCCGCCGTGACGATCGTGGGAATCACGGTGACTCTGAACGGACTCGGCGCATGACCACCTGGCGTTTCGAGCAGCACCTCCCGCAGGAGCGCGCGGCGGTCTTCGGCTGGCACGAGCGACCGGGCGCCGCCCACCGTCTCACGCCACCGTTCATGGGAGCTGTCGCGGCCGGGCCCACCGATGGCATCCGCGTGGGCAGCGAGCTCACCCTTCATATCGATGGTGTTCCCGGCTCGCTGCGCGAGTGGACCGCCATCCACAGCCTCTACGATCCTCCACGCCTCTTCGCGGATCGCGCAGTAGGCGGTCCGCTCCCCACGTGGGTACACACGCATGAGTTTGAGGAGGCCGACGGCGGAGGCACGCGCCTCGTGGACACGGTCACCGCGGCTCGTGGCCCCCTTGGGCTACCGGCCGCATCCGTCGCCTCGCGCGTGCGCCGGCTGTTCGCCTACCGTCACCGCCAACTCGCCGAGGAACTCGCCGCCGCGGAACGGTACAGCGGAAATGGGATGCGCGTGGCGGTCTCCGGTGCCAGCGGACTGATTGGCCGCGCCCTCGTGCCGTACCTGCGTGTGCTCGGCTTCGAGGCGATCCCCATGAAGCGCACCGCGCAGCCCGGCGCGGGCTACATCGCGTGGGACCCGGCCTCGCAATGGGTGGATCGTGAGGCACTCGGCACCGTGGATGCGATCGTGCACCTCGCGGGCGAACCGATCGGACAGCGCTTCACGCAGGCCCACAAGGACGAGGTGATGATCTCGCGATTCGATCCCACCCGCGGCCTCGCGCTGGCGGCGGCCGAATCCGAGCGCATCAGGACATTCATCTCGGCCTCGGCGATCGGCTACTACGGCGCCAACCCAGGCGCAGAACTAGACGAGGACTCGCCTCCAGGTGAGGACTTCCTCGCCGATGTCTGCCGCCGCTGGGAGGCGGCCGCCGAGCCCGCCACGGCCGCCGGCGTGCGCACCGCCCAGATCCGCACCGGCATCGTGCTCTCGCCGCGCGGCGGCTCGCTCGCGATGCAGCTGCCGCTCTTTCGTGCGGGGGTGGGTGGCCCGCTCTCCGATGGGTGGCTGAGCTGGATTGCGCTCGACGACCTCCTCGGGGTCTATGTCCACGCCCTGCTGGACGATCGAGCGCGGGGGCCAGTGAACGCCGTCGGGCCGAATCCGGTGCGCGGGGACGAGTTCGCTCGGGTCCTCGGCAACGTGTTGGGGCGGCCCTCGCTGATCCCCGTCCCGAAGTTCGGGCCGAAGCTCCTGCTCGGGACGGAAGGCGCCGAAGAGTTGGCGCTGGCGAGCCAGTACGTGACGCCGCGGGAGCTCGAGCGACTCGGTTTCACGTACCGTCACACGGATCTGCACGATGCGCTCACGCACATCCTGAATCCGCGCTACTGAGCCCATCGCGGGGCAGCTGCGTTGCACTGCACTGCCCCGCAGCGCCGCCACCCCGTTCCCGGCACTACTTCCGGACCCTTGGGATCGCGGTGGCCGTAAGATTGAGCATGTGACTCCTCCACCAGAACACCTGACCGATCGCATGACCTGGAGGCTCGCGCAGGCGAACCTCGCCGCCCAGATCGGAATCGTGGTGACCGGGGGGCTCGTGCGCCTCACCGGCTCCGGCCTCGGCTGCTCCACGTGGCCCTTGTGCGAACCGGGGAACTTCACGCCAGTGTTCCACGAGGCGGCCACGTATCACCCCTTCGTGGAGTTTGGGAACCGCACGCTCACAGGCGTGCTCACGGTCATCGCGATCGCACTGCTCTGGGCGCTCTACCGGCGCGAGCCGGCGCGCTCCCGCCCGCGCATCCTCAAGGCGCTGGGATGGGCGGTGCTGGCGATGATCGGGGTACAGGCAGTGGTGGGCGGCATCTCGGTCCTCGTGACGTTGCATCCCGCGATCGTCGGGTTGCACATGACGCTCTCACTTGTGCTGATCGCCGTCTCGGCGTACCTGCTCCTTCGACTCAGGCAGGAAGACGGCCCGGCG
The DNA here is from genome assembly GCA_030450655.1 of Ruaniaceae bacterium. Lineage (GTDB taxonomy): Bacteria > Actinomycetota > Actinomycetes > Actinomycetales > Actinomycetaceae > KH17. The sequence goes on along the minus strand of JAKDIE010000122.1, from coordinate 906 downwards.
AGTAAGCCGCCCTATGCGGGGCTCCTCTGGGCGCTCGGCGCCGTAGCCTCGCTGATGCTGGTACTCGGAGCCGTAACCACCGGATCGGGTCCCCATTCGGGCGACGACGCCACACCGTACCGCTTTGCGCTCGACCCGAGTGAGATCACCCGGTTCCATTCCATGGCTGCGTGGACGTTCCTGCTCGCACTCATTCTCGTGGTCACCGCGTCCGTGCGCAGCGGCCACGGCATCGCCCGCTGGAAGTACCTGATCGCGCTCGTGCTCGCTCAGGGAGTGGTGGGCTACTGGCAGTACTTCACGGCACTGCCCGTGGTGCTCGTGCTCGTTCACATGCTGCTGGCGTCACTCCTGGTCGCCGCGCTCACCATCGCGATCGGGGGCTGCTGGACGCGCGAACGGACGGCGCAACTCCCCTCGCCCGCGCCAAGCGAGGCGCTCCCCCGCTGACTCAGCGACTGCCTACCGCAGCCAGGGTTCGCCTGGACCTCTGAGAGTCTCCCAGCCGGATTCGCGCGCACGGACCGCCGCGAGGATTCCCACGATGGCGTCAGGAGAGTGCATCCGCCCCTCGATAGCCGCATCAGCGGCCGCGTCCAGATCGACGAACTCCAGCGTCATCTCGGCTTCCTCGGCCTCGCGCACGAAGCTGGTCTCGGCGGGATGCAGATCGCGCGCAAGGTAGATGCGGGTGGACTCGTTCGTGCACCCAGGCGAGGCGAACCAGTCCACGAGCACATGCCACATCCCTGCGGCGAGATCGGCTTCCTCGGCGAGTTCGCGCTTCGCGGCCTCGAGGTAGTCTTCGCCGTCGTGATCGAGCAGGCCGGCAGGGATCTCCCACAGCATTGCCCGCACCGGGTGCCGGTACTGGTTGAGCATCACCACGCGGCCCTCGTCGTCGAG
>JAKDIE010000445.1 GCA_030450655.1 Ruaniaceae bacterium | reverse complement strand
GGGCCAGTCGTCGTTGTAGAGGTTGAAGACGGGGTTCACGGAGATCAGGTCCATGTTCGCGTCGTAGAAGGCGTCGAGGTTTCCCACGTCCCGCCAGTAGTCGCGATCGCGATCTGTGGAGCCGGGGATCTCGTTGTCCTTGAAGTCGTACAGCCCCGCCTGGCCCTGGTTGACGAACCACGGGACGATCGAGCCGCCCATGTCATGCGCCGAGTCCTCGTCCGCACCATCGATGGCGAGCACCTCGCGGAGCGCATCGGCGTTCATGACGTAGTTGCCCATCGAGGCGAGGACCTCGTTCGGCGAATCCGGCAGGCCGGTTGGATCCTTGGGCTTCTCCAAGAACGCGCGCACCTTGCCTGGGGTCTCGGGATCGGCGTCGATCACACCGAACTGATCCGCGAGGGAGATTGGCTGGCGGATCCCCTCGATGGTCAGGGGGAATCCCGAATCGATGTGGCTCTGCACCATCTGTGAGAAGTCCATGCGGTAGATGTTGTCCGCTCCGGTGATCACCACGATGTCCGGCTTCTCGTCATCGACCAGGTTCATCGACTGGTAGATCGCGTCCGCGCTGCCCTGGAACCAGTGGGAGCCCATCCGCTGCTGCGCGGGAACCGGGGTCACGTAGTTGTCGAGAAGGGTGGACATGCGCCACGTCTTCGTGACGTGCGCGTCCAGTGAATGTGACTTGTACTGCGTGAGCACCACGATCTTGCGGTAGTCGGAGTTCACCAGGTTGGAGAGCGCGAAGTCGATGAGACGGTACACGCCACCGAACGGAACGGCTGGCTTCGCCCGATCCTTCGTCAGCGGCATCAAGCGCTTGCCTTCTCCACCTGCGAGGACAATCGAGAGGACTTTAGGTTTTCTAGCCATACCCTGACTCTATTGCGAGTTGCCGGTCCGCAAAAGCAATACGGGGACCAGACTTTCGGTAACAATGGGGATGTGACTACACAAGTGAACCGCGTTGACCTCCTGACCCGCGAATACCCGCCCAACATTTACGGCGGCGCCGGCGTCCACGTAGACGAGCTTTCTCGCGTACTGCGCGAACATCTCGATGTGCGCGTGCACGCCTTCGACGGCCCTCGCACCGATGCAGAGCCCGGTGTGACCGGATATTCGGAGCTTCCTGAGATGGCCGGGGCGAACGCCGCACTGCGCACGTTCGGCGTGGACCTGCAGATGGTTCCGGGCGTGGAGGGCGCAGATGTGGTGCACTCGCACACCTGGTACGCGAACCTCGCCGGGCACCTCGCCAAGCTCCTCTACGGCATCCCGCACGTGATCTCCGCGCATTCGCTCGAGCCGATGCGCCCGTGGAAGGCCGAGCAGCTCGGCGGCGGATACGCGCTGTCCTCCTGGGTGGAGAAGACCGCGTACGAGGCCGCGGACCGGATCATCGCCGTCTCCGGTGGCATGCGTGAGGACATTCTGCGCTCCTACCCCAACGTGGATCCGGCGAAGGTTGTGGTGGTCCACAACGGGATCGATCTCGATGGTTGGAAGCGTCCGGCCGACGACGACCCCCACCGCCTGGCAGTTCTCGAACAGTGGGGCGTGGACACGGCACGG
>JAKDIE010000444.1 GCA_030450655.1 Ruaniaceae bacterium | reverse complement strand
GTCATCGCGATAGCGGCGAACCTGATCCTGCAGGCGTTCCCCTCGGTGTTCACGTTCACGTTCGCCGAGGACGCGGAGGTAGTGACCACAACTCTCGGATTCATCATCCCGCCTGTGGCAGCGGTGGCGGTGACCGCGTTCGTCATCGCGATCGTCAACGCTGGCTACTCGCGCATCATGATTGGTCAGGGCGCCACCCGGGGGGCCATCGCCGTCGGCAATCTTCTGGCAATGGGCGTTGGCCTGGCGTTCATCGTGATGGCGGCACTTCTGTGGCGCGCCGTGGAGAATCTCGTCCCAAGCATCGTCAGCATCGAGACGCAGCTCGACCTCACTCTCGGATGGCGCCAGTACGTGTGGATCGTTGGAATCATGGCGGCGGCCCTGGTATTCGGCGGGTTCGTCTGCACGTTGTTCCAGCGCTGGCACTGGATCGTTGGAACCGCGCTTCTTGTCACGGTGCTGGTGATCCTCCCGTGGTTTACCCTGGCGACGCCCCTGATTCTGCAGATCATCGACTGGTGGGGCACGCCGTGGATCTCGGCGGTGATCCTGGCGGGCATCTTCGCCTGGTTGGTGCGAGGTGTCGAAGTTAACTGACGTTCTGGCGGGGTGGGCTTCGCAGTTTGGCCGGGTATCTGGCACAATCAAGAGGCGTACCTGGCCTTGTGGGAGCCTCTCACCCCGCCTGGCCTCGTCATGAGTCGCAACGCATCCAGATTCCCCCCTGGACCGCCGCGCGGCCCCACAACTCAAGGAGAACCCACACAAGTGGCAGTTAAGATTCGACTCAAGCGAATCGGCAAGATTCGCGCACCGTACTACCGCGTCGTCGTCATGGACTCGCGCCAGAAGCGTGATGGCCGTGCGATCGAAGAGATCGGTAAGTACCACCCAACCGAAGAGCCCTCGTTCATCGAGATCAAGTCGGACCGTGCGCAGTACTGGCTCGGCGTGGGCGCACAGCCCTCCGAGCAGGTGCTCGCACTGCTGAAGATCACCGGTGACTGGCAGAAGTACAAGGGTCTCCCGGGCGCCGAAGGCACCCTCCGGACCAAGGACGCCCCGATTGCCGCCGCCGATGCCATCAAGAAGGCAGACGACGACGCCGAGAAGGCGAAGGCGAAGGCGTCCGAAGCGAAGGTTGCAGCGGACGCTGCTGCCGAGCCTGCGGAGGCCCCCGCCGAGGATGCAGCGTCTGAGGATGCAGCGTCCGAGGAGGCCTGATGCTCGCCGACACGCTCGAGCACTTGGTGCGCGGCATCGTCGATCACCCGGATGACGTCCAGGTGGCCTCCAAGTCCATGCGCGGCGGAGGCGAGATGCTCGAGGTTCGGGTTCACCCCGAGGACCTCGGGCGAGTGATTGGCCGCGCCGGCCGCACCGCGAAAGCGCTGCGCACGATCATCTCGTCGCTCGCCACAGGGCGCGTCAGGATCGACGTGGTCGATACCGACGGTCGCTGAGAAGCACACACGAAAGGGCCCCGATTCGTCGGGGCCCTTTCTGCGTCTCCAGGCTCACAGCCCCGCGTGACCCGTCCCTCCTGCGCGAACGTAACCGTCGTCAGACCTGCGCCGCC
>JAKDIE010000443.1 GCA_030450655.1 Ruaniaceae bacterium | reverse complement strand
AGCATCGGGACGGCACGGTGGGCCGCCCAGGGCTCATGGTGGACGTGGATGGGCGGCGCGTCTGTGGGATCGGCGTCGAAATCAACGTGGATTTCATCGCCCTCGTGATGGTGGACTTCAACGGTGCCACGCTCAGCGAGGTGATTCTGCCCATGGCGGTGGATGAACTGCCAGTTGATGAGCCCCTCGACCGCGTATGCGACATGATCATCACCAACCTTGCGGTTGCGCGGGAAGAGGGACGGTGGGTGGCGTCCCTGACGATCTCACCTCCCGGTGTGATCGATTATCGCGAGGGGCTGGTGCGTTTCGCGCCGAACATCGGCTGGCGGCGGGTGCCGCTCGTGGCCGAGATCCTCCGCAGGCTCGGGCCCGGAGCCCCGGAAGTTCACGTGGAGAACGATGCGAAGCTCTCGGCGCTCGCCGAATACGCGACTCACGAATCGCGGGGTGTGCGTGACCTGCTGTTCATCACCGGCGATATCGGCGTGGGGGTGGGCATCGTCTCGGACGGGCGGCTCGTGCGCGGCTGGTCGGGCTTTTCCGGCGAGGTTGGGCACCTCCCTCTCGATCCGGAGAATCGCCCCTGCAACTGCGGGCGTACGGGATGCTGGGAACTCATCGTGGGACTCGGGGCACTGCTGCGCCTCGCCGGCCCGGACGATGACGAGATTCACGATCCCAACCGTCCTCTCGAGGAGCGGCTTGCGGTGATCCGAGACCGTGTTGATCGCGGGGACCCCCGCTCCGTCCAGGCGTTGGCCACCATCGTGGTGGATCTTGCTCGCGGACTTTCCCTCCTCATCGCCGTCCTGACCCCGAAGATGATCGTGCTCGGGGGATACTTCACGTTCTTCGCGGACCACATCATTCCGCCACTCGCGAGGGAACTCGAGCATAGGCGAATGGATGCCGGTAGCGCGGTGGAGTTGGCGCCGTCGGGCCTGGGAATCTCCTCCGCGGCGCATGGTGGCGCGCTCGTTGCTCTCGAAAACGTCTTCGCAGATCCCACGATCGTTCCCGCCAGATAACAAATCGGAATCAACTTCTCAAACCACTTGACAGACAACTGTTGTTGAAATAGTTTGGACACCGAACGAATACATCCAGACGGCGTGTGCCGGCGATGAAGCTAATGGAGGTCGACGACGACGTGACGGGACGCCTTACACTTCCCACCCAGACGGGCATGGACCATGTGGTGCGCGAGATTCTCGAGCGCCTCGGTGCCGATGCTGTGCGTAACAGCGATGGCACAGATCTCCCGGACGTTGTGCGTGAACTGGCCGCCAAGGTCTACGCAACATACTTCGTGGCGCGCGGCGATCAGGAGTGGGCGCTGGCTCACCCCGATCAGGCAACGAGCGTGTATCTCATGTCCCCGCGCGTTCCCGCCCTCAGTGACGGCACGCTACGCATCCGCATCATGGAAGAGTGGTTCGCCACCCAGGTGCGCCCGGCCACCGAGTGTGATGTTGCGCGCTGGTGGCAGGTGATCGATCGCACCACCGGCGAGACCATCCCGCCCGAGGCGTGGAGCGTTGCCGGTGAGGGCGCGCAGTGTGAGGTTGTGCTCGAGAGCG
>JAKDIE010000442.1 GCA_030450655.1 Ruaniaceae bacterium | reverse complement strand
CGCCGAAGGAACGATCTTCCGGCCCTCCACGAACCTGGGAACCGACCTCACCGGGCAGGACCTGCTGGAGAGGTACGACGCCGTCGTCCTCGCCATGGGAGCCACAATCGGCCGGGAACTACCGATCCCCGGGCGCGAGTTCGGTGGAATACACCAGGCCATGGAGTACCTGCCGCAGGCGAACCGCGTGGCGCGTGGGATCGCCGTCGAGGACCAGATCACGGCAGAGGGCAAAGACGTGATCATCATCGGCGGCGGCGACACCGGCGCGGACTGCCTGGGCACGGCACTGCGCCAGGGGGCGCGCTCGGTGACGCAGCTGGAGATCATGCCGCGCCCAAGCGACGAGCGGCCCGAGAGCCAGCCGTGGCCCACCTACCCGATGATCTACCGCGTCGCCTCCGCGCACGAGGAGGGCGGCGAGCGCGTCTACGCGGTCTCGACGGCCGAGTTCCTCGGTTCCGAGGGGCGCGTGAGCCATCTGGTGATCGACGAGGTGGACATGTCACAGGGTCGCCCGGTTCCCGTCGAGGGCACCAGGCGTGAGATCTCCGCGCAGCTCGTGCTGCTGGCGATGGGCTTTACGGGGACGCCGAAGGACGGCGTCGTCGGGCAGCTCGGGCTGGACATCGACGAGCGCGGCCGGATCCGCCGCACCGATGACTTCGCGACCGCGGTCCCTGGCGTGTTCGTGGCCGGGGATGCCGGGCGCGGGCAGTCACTGATCGTCTGGGCGATCGCCGAGGGGCGCTCGGCGGCGGCCTCCGCGGACCGCTACCTGCGCGGCCAAACTGAGCTGCCGGCCCCGATTGCCGCACGCACTATGCAGCTTCTCGTCTGACACTAAGATAGGTCCTATGCGAAGAGCGAAGATTGTCTGCACCATCGGCCCAGCGACCGCCTCTCCCGAACAGATTCGTGAACTGGTTGATGTGGGCATGGACGTTGCCCGGATCAACGCCTCCCACGGAGATCACGAAGGCCACGAGCACGTCTACGAGCACGTGCGCGCCGCATCGCGTGAGACGGGACGCGCCGTGGCGATCCTGGTGGATCTGCAAGGTCCGAAGATCCGCCTCGGCCGCTTCGAGACCGAGGACCCAATCTTCCTGAACGTAGGGGATCGGTTCACGATCACCACGGATGACGTCGTCGGTACAAAGGATCGGGTCTCGACCACCTTCAAGGGACTACCAGGGGACTGCCGCGCCGGGGACGCCCTCCTGATCGATGATGGCAAGGTCTCGGTGCGTGTGGAGGCCGTGACTGAGACGGACGTGGTGACGATCGTGGAGGTGCCCGGTCCCGTCTCGAACAATAAGGGCATCAATCTGCCCGGAGTCGCCGTCTCAGTCCCGGCACTGTCCGAGAAGGACAAGCTGGATCTGCGGTGGGCGTTGAAGCTGGGAGCGGACTTCATCGCGCTGTCCTTCGTGCGAAACGCGCGGGACGTGGAGGACGTGCACGCGATCATGGCCGAAGAGGGGCGCTTCGTTCCGGTGATCGCCAAGATCGAGAAGCCTCAGGCCGTTGCCAATCTCACGGAAATTGTGGACGCCTTCGATGGCATCATGGTTGCCCGCGGAGATCT
>JAKDIE010000121.1 GCA_030450655.1 Ruaniaceae bacterium | reverse complement strand
CGGAGACGGTGGTGGTGTCATTCATCGGTCTCTCCTTCTAGTGGTTCCTCTATTCCGGTCGCTGCCTGCCTACGGTGCGCAGTCCCAGCTGGCGCCGCAGCGCTGCGGGACGCACCGCCGTCGTCCATCACTCGCCCCATCATGTTCATCATCGGGCCGATGATGTCCATCGGCAGCGGGAACACCACCGTGGAGTTCTGGTCCGCGCCGAGTTCGAGGAGCGTCTGCAGGTAGCGCAGTTGTAGAGACGCGGGCGCCTCGCTCAAGGTCATCGCGGCATCGCGGAGTTCTTGCGACGCCTGGAGCTCGCCGTGGGCGCTGATCACCTTGGCGCGGCGTTCGCGCTCGGCTTCGGCCTCGCGCGCCATCGCCCGCTGCATGATCTCGGGGATCTCGACGTCCTTGATCTCCACCACGCTCACCTCGACTCCCCACGGCTCGGTTTGCCGTGCGATGGACGCTGCCAGGTCCTCGTTGAGATCGGCGCGGTGGGCCAGGAGCGTGTCCAGATCTGCCCGTCCGACGACGGAGCGGAGGGTGGTCTGTGCGAACTGGGACGTGGCGACGGCGTGGTTCTCTACGGACATCACCGAGCGCACGGGATCGGCCACCTTGAACATGACCACGGCGTTCACTCGCGCGGTCACGTTGTCTCTGGTGATCACCTCCTGGGGCGGGATCGTGAGCGTGACGATGCGTAGGTCCACCCGCACAAGCTTGTCGAGGAAGGGAAGACGAAACACGATTCCTGGCCCCAACGCCCCACGCAGGCGGCCGAGCCGGAACGCGACCACGCGTTCGTACTCGCGCACCACACGCAGGCAGAACGGCGTGAGCACCACGAGGATGCCGAGTGCAACGAGGGCGATGATGAGCGCGTTAGGCATTGTGGTCGCGGCCCCTTCTGTCAGAGGAGTAGACGCTGCGACGTCGTGCAAGCGCATCGACAGCGGCCTGGCGATCCTCGGCGTTCTGCTCGAGCGATTGGACGAGTACGCCGTGAGGGTCAGCGGGCGTGCGCCGCAGATGTGACCACAGTGGGAGCGATGCAAGGATCACCACGACGCTAGCTCCGAGGACGAGGATCCGGCTGTTCCAATCGCTGACCGTCAACACGGTGGCCAGCGGCCACACCAGAGCCAACACGGTGAGGGTGCACGCGATGCCGCGGTAGAAGCGGGCCGACTCGGAGGCCGGCCAGGTATCCACCGTCCGCCGCATCTCACGGCCATCGCCTGAGGTGGTGCAGGTGTCCTTGACCGGGCACGCATTGCACACCGTGGGGCTGCCGCGGTAACGCATTACGCGATTGTCCGGGTCGAAAGACTGCGGCCACAGCCACTGATCCTCCGGGCACAGCCACGCGTCATGATCCTCGTGATAAGTGAAGCCCGGCGAGTGGCTTTCGGAGAGAGTCGTCTGCGCGCGCCGGGCGAGCCTGTCAATGCCGTACGCAATGAGGACGAGGGTAACGGCGTATCCGGCCGCGAGCCACGCCGATAACTCGATGCCCATCACGGTTCGGGCTCCTCGCTCGTCTCATTCCGCCTGTCCGAGGAGTAGCGGCTGGGCGGGACGTCCCCCACCGCCACGGTTCCGGTGCGGTCTTCGCGCGCCTGCTCGTGTTCCTGGACGAACAGTGTCTCCGGCTCCATGCGGGTGACGGTCGGTTTGATGCCGTGGCGCACGCCGAGCCACGTGATCCAGACGAACGGCAGGATGCCGAGCAGGAACACCACATCGCCGGGCATCCGCATCCACTCGAGAATGGCATTTCCAGGCTGCGAGATGTACCCCAAGGTGCGCGCCTCGTAGTAGCCCTCGTTGACCGAGTGCCAGAGCTGCAGGACGCCCAGCGGCAGCAGCGTGGCGAAGACCATCCACGCCAGGCCGAGGTTGAGTGACCAGAACGAGAACCGCGCGAGCTTATCGGACCATCGTTCCGGCGGAATGATGTACCGCAGTGCGAACAGGGCGAGGCCCACAGCCAGCATGCCGTACACACCCATCATGGCGCCGTGCGCATGGTTGGCCGTCAGAGCCGTGCCGATTTGGTAGTAGGACACGATGGGTAGGTTGATCAGGAATCCGAAGACTCCGGCGCCCACGAAGTTCCAGAAGCCCACGGCCACCAGGAACATCACTGCCCAGCGGTGCGGGAAGGGCATATTGCTTCGCGATTCCTGCCGGGACCCGAGCTGGAGGAACGTCCACGCCTCCACCGTGAGGAAGGTGAGAGGGACGACTTCCAGTGCCGAGAAGAATGCTCCCAGTGCCATGTGCTCCACCGGCGTGCCAGAGAAGTACAGGTGGTGCATGGTCCCGATCACGCCACCCATGGAGTACAGGATGATGTCGAGGAAGATGATCTGGATGGCGATCTTGCGGCGCACCACTCCGAGCATCACGAAGATGTAGGCCACCATCACCGTGGTGAATAGTTCGAGGAAGTCCTCCACCCACAGGTGCACCACCCAGAATCGCCAGAACTCGGCCACAGTGAGGTGGGTATCGGTACCCGCCAGCAGGCCCACCGCATAGAAGGCGGGAATCGCCAGGGCGGCGTAGAGGAACAGCCACGGCATGTTGAACTTGGACTCTGTGCGCAGCCGCGAGCGTATGGCACGGTAAATGATCAGGATCCATAAGAACAACCCGACCACCAGCAGGATCTGCCAGAACCGCGGGAGGTCGAGGTACTCCCATTGTTGATCAAAGAAGATCGAGCCCGAGGCCCATTCCGGACCGAACGCGCTGATCGCCGTCGTAATCAGCGTGCCGAAGACGACGGTAGCCAGGGCCACCAGCAGTCCGTACGTGAGCCAGTGCTGCCGTTTGGGTTCGCGGCCCGAGATGATCGGTGCGAGGAAGATCGCCGCCGCGAGGAATGCGGCCGCGGTCCAGAATAATGACAGCTGCACGTGCCAGGTGCGCGCGAGGTTGTACGGCAGGATCTGGGCGAGATCGATGCCGAAGAAGCTGCTGAGATCTGCGCGGTAGTGCTCGATGGCTGCGCCGAGGGTGGCCTGCATGAGGAAGAGCACGGCGACCACGAGGAAGAACCAGGCTGTGGCCTTCTGCGCTTTGGTGATGCCCACGCTTCCGGGTTGGAGGAAGGAGAGGGTGGGCGCTTCGCTTCCGTGCCAGCCGATGGACTTGCTCCAGCGGCCGTAGAGGGTGAAGAGTGCGCCGAGTCCAGCCAGGAGCGCGATCAGTGAGATGGCGGACCACACCAGGATGTCCGCCGTGGGGGTGTTGTCAACGCGCGGCTCGGCCGGCCAGTTGTTGGTGTAGGAGTAGCTGTGACCGGGCCGTTCGGCGGCGGAGGCCCACGCCGTCCAGGCGAAGAAGCTGGTGAGCTGGTGGATCTCGGTGGGATCCGTGATCATCGAAGGGATGAAGCCGTGTTCAGTGGTGTCCACGCCGAAGAACCCCGCGTAGTACTCGCGGGCGGCTTCGAAGGCGCTGATCTGTTCGGCCGTGAAGACCAGAGTGCCGGTGCCTTCGTCGTAGCGGTTGGTCCGCATCATCTCCACGGTGGCTTCCGAGGGATCCTGCACGCCCTGCGCTCGCAGCTCCGCGAGTACGTGTTCGCTGGAGATACGCAGGTACTCGGCGGTGAAGTCTGGTCCAAGGTACGCGCCGTGCCCCACGATCGAGCCGTACTGCTGTAGGCCGCGACGCAGGAAGATCTGCTGCCCTTCGGTGACGTCCTCACTGGTGAAGACAACGTCCCCTTCCTCGCTTACCACCTGAGTAGGTTGCGGCATCGCCGCCGAGTAGGTGCGATAGGCCAGGATCCCCATCACGAGGAATCCGAAGATCAGGACCAAGGCAACACCTTGGACCCAACCCTTGGAAATCGCGATCTCGGCCTTCGACGGCTGATCTGTGACGCGGTTCGTGATGCTCACGGTGCACCCACTTTCACTCCTGAAACGGCTCGACTGGCTACTCACCACGTGATTGAAGTGATCTTCGTCACGCAATAGAAACGATGCTAGTGGGTTTTATCGCTTCCTGCGAGGCGAATTGAGCTGTGTGGAGGCGAGGGACGCCGCACCTGCGGATTCCTGGCCATGCGGTGGCCGGCGATCCCGATGTTCTAAGCCTTCACCAACTCCAGATCGGTCTTGTATTCAAACGCCTTCATCGAGGCGTTCCGGAGCAGCGTGATCATCTGGATTCTGCGACTCCGCGCAGAATGACGAGGTTAGCTGCCGCTCCAGCGGAGCGGGTATTGCGTCGCCCACCCCTCAGGCCGGGCCACGCCTCCTGGCGAGGTCGCCTCGCCTATGAGCTACCCAGAGAACAGGCCGAGTTGACCCATGAGGCCCTCTGCCGATCCTCTCGCCCAGCCAGCCATCAAGCGCCCACTTCTTCACGGAGATCAAGGACGCGCGTGTGAGCAGATGATTGGATCTGCGCAACGAGCGCGTCATTGGCAAGTGCCCACTGCACGTCCGTCCGAAGGACTGGATTGACCTCCAGCCCGAGCCTTGACTGTGCCCTATCGGCCGCCTCATACACGTCAGAGCGGTCCACGTCTCCGACAACTAGCACATCGACGTCATTCGGGGGTGGCCCTGCCTCTCCGCCGTAGCGTGCAGCCCATGATCCGAAAATGAAGACTTCGAGGACCCCAGGAATCACGAACTCATCGGCCACCACGAGCTTTGGGCCGAAGGTGACCTCAAGCAGCTCGGCCAGCGGCTTTGCCGCAGGATGGTCCACGTTGGCCCGAATCAGCCGCGTTCGTCCGAGGTTTCGACTCGAGATTAGCCCCGCTTCGTCCAGCCGAACCACCTCGCGGTGCAGCGTCGATAGTGGCACGTCCAATCGAGCAGCAAGGTCACTCACTCCGTATTCGAGTTCGGGGTGCAGGAACAGCCACGTCAGGAGCTCAGCCTGATGCTGCGACCGGAAAACCGGGAGCAAAGCGGGTCCATCACTACGCATAACTGGAAGATATCTCCCATTTATGTGGAGAGTCAAGGGCCTTGCGTGACACGACAAGGTTTCGAGTCGAGATCAGCCCCGCTTCGTCCAGCCGGACGAGCGATTCAGCTGCTCTACACGGCAGCACCCCGCACCCTCGCGGAACGGTGAAGCCGGGCGCCGGGAGATGCGAGGATTGAAGGCGTGAAACCACTTGACCCTCGCCTGCTCGCGCATGCGCGGCCCGCGAGAATCTACATGGGCGTCACCGTCCTGACGGGCGTGCTCACCACCATCCTGGTACTCACCCAGGTGCTGCTCATCGCCAACATCCTTGGCCCGGCCGTGGACGGCTCGCAGCCCGCGCCCGCGTGGATGCTCCCCACCCTCGTGGGCGCC
>JAKDIE010000441.1 GCA_030450655.1 Ruaniaceae bacterium | reverse complement strand
GACGTCCGCTTCGTAGTCGAGCTCTCCGCCAGCGGATCCCGCGCGGGGGCCTAGTTAGATCACGTGATCCGCGGTGAGGATCACCTCCGGCTTGTGCTCGACAACGAGGATCGTGTTGCCCTTGTCCCGCAGGCTTCGTAGGAGATCATTCATGCGCGCGATATCGTGCGGGTGGAGGCCGATTGTGGGCTCGTCGAACACGTACGTGACGTCCGTGAGCGCCGATCCGAGGTGGCGGATCATCTTGGTGCGCTGGGCCTCGCCACCCGAGAGAGTGCCGGAGGGGCGGCTCAGGCTGAGGTAGCCGAGGCCGATCTCGACGAAGGCGTCGAGGGTCTCCGAGAGCTCCGTGAGCAGCGGCTCCACGCTCGGTTCATCGATCGTGCGCACCCAGGTGGTGAGGTCGGAGATCTGCATGGAAGCGGCGTCGGCAATGGAGATCCCGCCGATCTTCGACGAGCGCGCCAGTTCATTCAGGCGCGTGCCGTGGCATTCGGGGCAGGTGGTGAAGGTGATCGCGCGGTCCACGAACGCGCGGATGTGCGGCTGCATCGCCTCGCGGTCCTTGCTCAGGAACGATTTGCGGATGCGTGGGATGAGGCCCTCGTAGTTGACGTTGATGCCGTCCATCTTGATCTTGACGGGGTCCTTGTAGAGGAGGGCGTCGAGTTGGCGGGGTGTGAAGTCCCGGATGGGCCGATCCGCGGGGAAGAACTCGCCGCTGCCGTAGATGCGGTTGTACCAGCCGTCCATGGAGAAGCCCGGGACCGTGATCGCGCCGTCCTTGATGGATTTCGCGTCGTCGTAGAGCGCCGTTAGATCGAAATCGGACACGCTCCCGATGCCCTCGCAGCGGGCACACATCCCGCCGGTGATCGAGAACTCCTGGCGCTCCTTGATGGTGCGGCTACCCTTCTGAACCGTGGTGGCTCCGGCGCCGGAGATCGTCGCGATGTTGAAGGAGAACGCCTGCGAGGTGCCGATGTGTGGCTCGCCCAGGCGGCTGAACAGGATGCGCAGCAGCGTGTACGTGTCCGTCACGGTGCCCACGGTGGAACGCGGGTTCGCGCCGATCCGCTCCTGGTCCACGAGGATCGCCGTCGTCAGTCCGTCCAAGAGGTCAACCTCGGGGCGTGCCAGGGTGGGCATGAAGCCTTGCACGAACGTGGAGTAGGTCTCGTTGATCAGGCGCTGGGATTCGGCGGCGATCGTGTCGAAGACGAGCGAACTCTTGCCCGAGCCCGAGACGCCGGTGAAGACCGTGAGGCGGCGCTTGGGGATCTCGACCGAGACGTTCTTCAGGTTGTTCTCGCGGGCGCCGGTGACGCGGATGACGTCGTGGCGATCGGCTGGGTGCCAGGGCACGTGGCCTCCTCGGATCGGGGTGGGCGGGTGAGTCGGTGTGTCTGCGTGGCTGCCGGGCGGGCGTATCGCCGGCGAGGCAACGGGTGCGCGTAAACGTAACACGTGCCGCCCGCCGTCTGTTCCCCGTCTGCGCCCCCGTCTGTTCCCGAGGGTGGTCGATGGTTCGGAGGTTTTGGCCCGACGGCGGCCGTGAACCCAGCAGAGAGCGGGGCACCACGGTGGCGGTGT
>JAKDIE010000120.1 GCA_030450655.1 Ruaniaceae bacterium | reverse complement strand
GGTGGGGTGGGGGAGATGGGTGCTTTCACGCGTGTGCGGGGCGTTGAGAGCGATGGCGGACTCGGGCACATCGCCGCCAAGTTCGCGCGGGAGGCCATCGCGCGCGGCGAAGGTGGCGCGCTGGCCGAGGTTGCGCCCAGCGAGCTCGATGGCAGGGCCGTGATGGAGCGCGCCGCGAGTGGCGACCGCCTCGCCCTCCGAGTGGTGGAGCAGCTGGGCGGGGTGCTTGCGCGAATCGTCAGCGTTCTCGGCAACTTCTACGATCCGAGCCGCGTGATCATCGCCGGGGCCGTCCCCGATGGCTTCGAGGACGTGCTCACCGCAGCCCGTGCCGAACTGCCCGCCACCGGCGAGGGGCGCGCCCCGGAACTGGTGGTCTCGAGGCTGGGTGGGGATGTGGTGGCCACCGGCGCCGTCGCCGCCGCGCTCCAGGCCGCACGCACGAACGCCCTGGATGTGTGGCTGTCGAGGCAAGCGGCGAGCTGAAAGCCCCCGCCGTGCCGAGAGCTACGGCCCGAGGAGTCCTAGGGGGACAACTGCAATACCGTCTCGTCGCCGGTAGGCAGTGGGCCCTGTGGTGATGACTGCCGCGTCCACGAGATCATCGCCGAGCCGGTCGCGCAGCCATAGCAGGTGCCGGACGTCGCGATCATCCGGGACCGCGCCAAGCTTCACCTCAAGCGCCACGGCAGCGCCGTCCTCGCCTGTGACAATGAGATCCACCTCGTGGTCGCCCCGTTGGGTTCGAAGGTGTGTGACGGATGCGCGGAATGCATCCGAATAGACGCGGACTGACAAGGTGACAAGGCACTCGAAGAGTGCGCCGAGCAGCGTACCGTCCCTCGGAATCGATACGGAGCCTGGATCTGGCCGTCTGAGTAATGATCCAGACGTGGCACCAAGGAGTCTCGCCGCCAATGCAGGATCGGCCAAGTGGTGTTTTGGGGACTGCCCGAACGCGGTGAGGAGGCTCCGTGAACCTGTCCAGGCGGGCAACTCTTCGAGTAGCCACATCCGTTGGAGAACCTCCCGATAGGCGACGATCGTCGAGCGGCTCGGCTTGTCTGGCAGACCAGGTGTCGCCGCATCGAGGATTACGCTATACGACGCTGTGGTCGACGTTGCTGCCGCATATGCGGCTAGCCATGACCGCAAGGTCTGCGGCCGCCGGACGGGGCGCCCAGCGTCTGCGAAGTCGCGGTCGAGGACTGCGCGCAGATAGGCATCGAGAGCATCCGCCCGCACATGCGACGGCAGTGACCGAATCGCCGGGAACCCGGAACTGGTGACCTCTTCGGTGTAATCCTCCAGGCTCAGTGGACAATCACCATCGATAGTGGCATTGCCCGCCACCATCTCTCGCAACGAGACCGTTGAGGGCGCGAGCTGGCGCTCCGCGAGGCTGAGGGGCCGCATTCTCACCGTCACTATGCGCCCAGCGCCCGAGTGTGACGGCGCGTCCTTGGGAAAACTTGACCCTGCGAGCAAGTAAGTTCCCGCGAGTGCTCCCTCGTCAACGCTGTGCCGCACGCGGTCCCACGCCTCCGGATAATGTTGCCACTCATCAAGGAGCAGCGGCTTTTCGAGCCGGTCAAGGCGTTGGGGGTCCTCGCGCATGAGCGTGACCTCGGCGGGATCATCGAGAGAGACTGCGGTGGCTACTCGGCGCCGAGCGGTCACGGTCTTACCGACAGCCTTCGGCCCCTCCAATGCGACGGCCGGAAGGCCGGAGAGTAGTCGGTCGAGCTGGCGATCGACGACTCTTGGTAGGTATCCCATGCCGCTACTGTACAGATCAAGCGCGATCTACGATACATTTCCGACATAATCTGCGATACGTATCCGCCACGTGTTTGGGTGGCCACCGGTGCAGTCGCCGCCGCGCTCCAGGCCGCGCGCACGAACGCGCTGAACGTGTGGCTGTCGAGGCAAGCGGCGAGCTGAACGCCCCGCCTCAACGCCCGTTCGATAAAGTTCTCCGAATCCCGCACGCCGCGCGGCAATCCGTGATACCAATTGTGTGATCTATCAGACGCGTTAGTCGTCGGCCCAGGCTCACAGTTGCGGCACGGACCGGGCGGTGGCGCCCGGCAGGGAGCAAGGGAGCCCTCATGTTCGTCTTCAACCATCACGAAGACCTCCAGATCCTCAACGAGAACGTCCTGCCCCGGCGGGCGTACTACGTTCCGGCATCCCGGCCGATGGGGCCACTCGTGAGGGATCGAGAACTATCGGACCGGCTCCACATGCTCAATGGCCAGTGGAGCTTCCGCTACTTCGAGAGCACGTATGACGTGCCCGAGCAGTTCTACCTCGGAGAGGACCTCGCGAACGGGTATGAGGAGATCCCGGTGCCCAGCGTGTGGCAGAACCTCGGGTTCGATTCCCACCAGTACACCAACATCCGCTACCCGATCCCGCTCGATCCTCCGCACGTGCCCCAGGAGAATCCCTGCGGCGCCTACATCCGCGATTTCGAGTACGCGCCCACCCCGGAGGCGCCACGGGTCCACCTCAACTTTGAGGGTGTCGATTCCTGCTACTACGTGTGGCTGAACGGCCGCTACGTGGGCTACAGCCAGATCTCCCACGCCACCAGCGAGTTCGACGTGACCGATCTCCTTGTCCCCGGCACGAACCGGCTGGCGGTGCTCGTCCTCAAGTGGGGGGTCGGCACGTACCTGGAGGATCAGGACAAGTTCCGCACCAGCGGGATATTCCGCGATGTGTACCTGCTGGAGCGCCCCGAATCGGCGATCTTCGACTACTTCACCACCACGCAGATCCACCCCGATCGCGCCGTGGTCCGCGTGCGCGCCTCCTTCACCAGTGAACCGATTCCGGCCCGCATCGCGCTCACGGACGCCACTGGCGAACCCATTGCCGCAGCAGAGTTGGAGCACACCCCCGACGACGACGAGTACACCCACAGCGCCGAACTCGAGATCCCGGCCCCACACCTCTGGAACGCGGAGGATCCCTACCTCTACACGCTGACCATCGAGACCGAGCGCGAGACCATCGTGGACCGCGTGGGGGTCAGGAACGTCCGCACCAACGGCAACGTCATCCAGGTCAACGATCAGGACATCAGGTTCAGGGGCGTCAACCGCCACGATTCCGATCCCGTCACAGGCCCGGCCATCAACCTCGACCAACTGATGACCGATCTGCGGATGATGAAGCAGCACAACGTCAACGCGATCCGCAGCAGCCACTACCCAAACTCGCCGTACTTCTACCAGCTCTGCGACGAGCTCGGCTTCTACGTTCTCGATGAGGCCGATAACGAGAGTCACGGTACCCAAGCCCAGTACCTGGCGGACCTCTCGTTCCCCAACCAGGTGCTGCACTGGAACGAGCGCATCGCGGATAACCCGGACTTCCTGCCGGCCTCGATGGATCGCATGCAGGCCTGCGTGCGGCGCGAGAAGAACCGTCCCTCCATCGTGATGTGGTCCGCAGGCAACGAGTGCGCGTACGGCATCACCTTCGAGGAGTCGCTGCGCTGGACCAAGGAGTTCGATCCCAGCCGCCTAACCGTCTACGAGAGCTCCTTCTACGACGATAAGAAGCGCAAGTACGACTACTCGGTGATTGATGTCTACAGCCGCATGTACCCCGCGCTCACCGAGGTGCAGGAGTACCTCGATTCGCAGCCGGATAAGCCGTTCCTGCTGCTGGAGTACTGCCACGCCATGGGCAACGGCCCGGGCGATTTCGAGGACTACCTCGAGATCATCGAGTCCAACCCGGCCATGTGTGGCGGCTTCGTGTGGGAGTGGTGCGATCACGCCGTCTATAAGGGGACCACCGAGGACGGCCGCGCGATCTACTACTACGGCGGTGATCACGGGGAGATCATTCACGATAGCAACTTCTGCGTGGACGGCTTGGTGAGCCCTGACCGGCAACCACACGTGGGCCTGCTGGAGTTCGCCAACGTCCACCGGCCCGTTCGGGCGGCGGGCTTCAACCAGGCGACCGGCGAGCTACGGCTACGGAACAACCTCGACTTCACCAATCTCGCCGGCCTCGTGAGCGTCAGCTACGAGGTGACGCGGGACGGCGAGGTGATCGAGAGCGGAACGATCGAGTCGCTGCCGTCCATCCCGCCGCGCGCCACGGGTTCCGTGCACTGCGGCATCACGATTCCCGATTCGGGGCGGTGCTACCTCACGGTCACCTATCACCTCATCGGTGCCACCGAGCTGGTGCCGGCGGGCCACAGCCTTGGCTTCGACGAGATCCTGCTGGAGGTTGCGGACCCCCGGAACCAGGCCGCTCTCAAGCTCCTTGAGGCCGACGACGATCACTCGCACGCGCTCGACGTGCAGGCCGATGAGCGCTTCATCACGATCAGCGGCGGCGCCTTCGAATACGTCCTGGATCGAACGAACGGCCTGTTCCGCACCATGAGTGTGGGGGGCGAGCCCCTGCTGACCCGCCCGATGGAGCTGAACATCTGGCGGGCGCCCACCGATAACGATATGTACATCAAGGAGAAGTGGCAGCTGGCGCAATACCCCCACGCGCGCGCTAGGGCGTACAGCACCGAGTGCTCGGTGAGTCCGGACGGCGTGACTGTCACTAGCTCGATGGCGCTGCTCGCCCCTGCCGTGCAGCGGATCGCGCAGATCGATACGGTGTGGCACGTGAGCGCCGCCGGTGCGGTCCACGTGGACATGACGGTGCGCAAGGACCCCGAGTTCCCCATGTTCCCGCGGTTCGGCCTGCGCCTGTTCTTGGATGGAACCTTCGATCAGGTCACGTACTACGGGCTCGGCCCATTCGAGAGCTACCCGGACAAGCACCGGGCGAGCTCCCATGGCCGCTACTCCTCCACGGTGCTGGGTTTGCACGTGGACTACCTGCGGCCGCAGGAGAACGGCAGCCACCACGATTGCGACTACGTCATTGCCGGCAACGCCGCGCGTGCCATCGCCGCAGTGGGTGACGGGACGTTCAGCTTCAACGCCTCGCCGTACACGCAGGAGCAATTGGACGATGCCACGCACAACGTGGACCTCGCCTTCTCGGGCGAGACGGTGTGGTGCCTGGACTACGCCCAGAACGGCATCGGATCGAACAGTTGCGGGCCGGAGGTTCTCGAAAAGTACCGGCTCGATGCGCCGGAGTTCCGGTTCGCACTCACGCTCGTCCCATCGGCGAGCGTTCCATCAACAATCCCCCAACACGAAAATGAGGTGAACGCGTGAGCGAGCAGTCGAGCGCGAAGATCGGCGAGAATCCGAGCGATAAGAAGTACCTGAAGTGGTACAACAAGGTCGGGTACGGATCGGGGGACGTGGGCGGCAACGTCGTCTACGCCTTCATCGCGTTCTTCGTGATGATCTA
>JAKDIE010000119.1 GCA_030450655.1 Ruaniaceae bacterium | reverse complement strand
CATCCAGTGCACCCCGGACTTGATGCCGAACGACATCGTGGGCACCCAGATCTTCAACTACACGAGCGGCCAGCTCACCACGCAACTCGGGCCAGTTCACGCGAACCTTGTGCTCCTCGACGAGATCAACCGGTCCTCGGCGAAAACCCAATCGGCGATGCTCGAGGCGATGCAGGAACGCCAGACGTCGATCGGTGGCGAAGTCCACAAGGTGCCCACCCCGTTCATGGTGATGGCCACGCAGAACCCGATCGAGGAGGAGGGCACATACGTCCTGCCCGAGGCGCAGATGGACCGCTTCCTGCTGAAGGAGGTGCTCACCTACCCGGCGCCGACCGAGGAGGTGGAGATCCTGGAGCGGCTCGCGGACGGTTCGCTCGCTGCGCCGCTCACGGTGAAGCCCATCGAACTCGCGGACGTCGAGTTCCTGCAGGAGATCACCTCGCGCGTGTTCGTGCACCGCACAATCAAGGAGTACGTGGTGGCGCTCATCAATACCACGCGCGGAGGCGGGCCCCGCCCGCTGCCCGGATTCTCGGACCATGTGCGGGTGGGCGCTTCTCCGCGCGGTGGCATCGCGCTCATGAAGCTGGCGCAGGCGATCGCGCTGATGAATGATCGCACCTATGTGGTGCCCGACGACGTCAAGGCGTTGCGTCACGCTGTATTGCGCCACCGCCTCGTGCGCACGTATGACGCACTCGCAAACAACGTGACCCCGGAGTCGCTGATCGACGCCGTGTTCGCCGCTGTGCAGGTGCCGTGACCTTTTCCCGCCTCGCCGCGCTGCGCGCGCGACTCGATCTGCCGCTCGTGCGAAGAGCGAGCGGACTCCTCGACGGGCGCCACCGCTCGGTGTTCTCCGGCCACGGCCAGGATTTCGATGACATGGTGGACTACCGGCCGGGGGACGATCCGGGCGATATCGACTGGAAGGCCTCGGCGCGCGCCGGTCACCCGATCATCAAGCGGTTCCAGAAGGAAACGAACCTGCGGATGATCCTGGCCCTCGATACGGGCCGCTCGATGAGCACTCTCGCACCCTCGGGAGAGACCAAAGCCGTGGTTGCGATGTTCCTGTGCGAGGTGATCGCCTTCCTCGCGCGCGGGCGCGGCGATCTCGTGGGGCTCGTGGCGGGTGATGCCGAGCGGATCGTCCAAGTCCCGGCGCGCCAGGGCACCGAGCATCTCGAATCCCTGCTTCGCCTCGCCGAACGGCAACTCGTGATCGAGGCCCCACCCTCCGATCTCGGACGGGTTCTCCAGCGCGTCCTGACGTCCTCCACGAGGCGTTCGCTCGTCGTCGTCATCACTGATGAGGCGCGGCCGCACCCGGATAACGAGATGGACCTGCGCCGCCTGCGCACCCGCCACGAGGTGATGATCATCGCGGTGGCGGATCTGAAGCCCACCGAGCTCACTAATGCGAAGGGTGTGGTGGTGGATGTCGACGGCGGGCGGTTGCCGGATTTCGTGCGCCGGGATCCGACCATCCGCGCCGAGGCGGCCGTGCGCGTGGAGGAGCGCAAGCGCGCGGTGGCGGCGATGCTGCGCCGCCGCGGCATCACCTCGGTGGTGGTGAACGGCTCGGAACACGCCATCGATGCCCTCATCGATCTTCTCGGGAGGCAGCGCCGTGTTCGCAGATGACACGATTGGCCCGCTCCTCTACACGTGGTGGGTGCCCACGCTCGGAGTCCTCGCCATCGCGCTGGCCGGGCTGCTGCTCTGGTTCGCACTGCGCCCGCCCCGGCAGAAAGGCGGCCGCCGGCAAACCAATGCGCAGGCGGCTTCTTCCCGCGCGACGGCGCGCTCCCGGGTGGAGGAGGAGTACGCCCGGTTCGAATCCGGCGAGATCGATCTACGCACGTTCCACCTCCAGGTGGCGGCGATCGTGCGCGAGTTCGGCTCGGCGCGAATGGGCAGGGACCTGACGGCGATGACTCGCTCCGAGGTCGAGGTGGCCTATCCGCGTGGCGGCGTGGGTATCCTCCTGAAGCGCTGCGAACAGCCGTCATTCTCGCGCGATTCCCGCGCAGAGGCGCGCGCCACGCTCTCCCAGGTCATCGAGGTGATCGACCCATCGTGAGTCAGTTGATGCCCTGGATCGTGGGGGGGCTCGTTGCGGCGGGGCTCCTTCTCGGCTGGCTGTTGGGCCGGCGGCGGGACAAGCGCGCCCAGACGTTCGTCTCGAACACCGATTACATCTACACGCTGCCATCCTTCCAGCGGCGCCTCGCCCTTCAGCGCATGGCCGCAGGATCAACGGTTGCACTGATCGCCATGCTGACGATCCCGGCCGCTGGCCTGGCGGGGCGGCCCGTGGATCGCTTCACGCAGGATGAGCGCATGGCCACGCGGGACATCGTGCTCTGCCTCGACGTCTCCGGTTCGATGATGGGCTTCGACTCCGAGGTCCTGCGCAAATTCGCGGAAATGATCCCCTCGTTTGCGGGGGAAAGGATCGCGCTGAACGTGTGGAACGCGACCACGCGTGTGGTGTTCCCCCTCACCGATGATTACGCGATGATCGAGCAGGAGTTGAACCTGGCGGCCGAACTGCTGGACATGAACTTCTTCAACAGCCAGAGTTCGTACCAGGATCTGGAGGATTGGCTCGCGGGCACGTGGTCACCCACGTCGATGAACTCTTCGTTGATCGGTGACGGCCTCGCCAACTGTGCGCTCTCCTTCGATCTCAGCGATACGGAGCGCTCGCGGACCATCATCATGGCGACTGACAATCAGGTGGCGGGGGACGAGGTCTTCACCCTTTCCGAGGCTGCCGAGTTCGCCGCTGATAGGGACATCACCGTGCACGCGATCTACGCAGCAGAGTTCGGCTTTGCGTCGGAACGGGACGAGTACGAGCGGATCATCCTCGAGCATGGCGGGCTCTTCTACGAACTCTCGGATCCGAATGCGACCGCCTCGATCATCGACGAGATCACCCGCCAACAAGCGATCGAGCTCAACGCCGATCCAAAGGTGATCGAACTCGATCGGCCTGATCGCTACTTCGGCTGGCTGGCCGCGCTCGTTGGCCTGCTGATCGTGGGAGCGTGGGGGGTACGGTCATGAGCTTTCGATTCCTGTGGGAGCCGTGGGCGCTCCTCCTTTTCACTCTGCCTCTCATCGCCCTCTGCGTGTGGGGCTTCATCCGTTCACGGCGCGACGGCGATGGGCTCGGCCTGGCATGGGCGCGCCGCATTGTCCTGGTGCTGGCCGTAGCGGGCATTGGAGCTACCCCCACCGTGATCACCGAGACCGAGGAGGTCATCTCGAATCTCGAGGTGTACATCGTTGTGGACCGCACGGGCTCGATGGCCGCTGAGGACTACAACGCTACCCAGACGCGGCTCACCGGTGTGGCCAACGACGTCCAGGCGCTCATGGATGCCTTCCCTGGATCGCGCTACTCGGTGCTTTCGTTCGCGGTGCAAGCGC
Organism: Ruaniaceae bacterium; assembly: GCA_030450655.1. Classification (GTDB taxonomy): domain Bacteria; phylum Actinomycetota; class Actinomycetes; order Actinomycetales; family Actinomycetaceae; genus KH17. The sequence goes on along the minus strand of JAKDIE010000119.1, from coordinate 1,913 downwards.
AGCGCGAGCTGCCTCTCACCTCGGATTCGCGGGCGGTGCGCGCTTGGGCGGATACCCTCCGCCAGGAGAACACCTGGTACGCCGGCGGCTCGGCCATCGATCGGCCAGCGGCACTTCTGGAGAGGACTCTGGCGAACGCGCAGGAACTCAATCCGCAGAATGTGCGCATCGTCTTCTTCCTCTCTGATGGCGAGAACACGGTGGGCGATACAACCACCGGAGACGAATCGCCCTCGGCATACGCCTCGCTACGCGGATACGTCGATGGTGGGGCGGTGCTCGGCTACGGCACGGCAGCGGGCGCCACGATGAAGGAGTGGACCGGGATTGACGATCCGAACCGGCCGCGCATCCAGGACCCGGAAACTGGCGAGGACGCGATTTCGCGGTTCGACGAGACCACCCTGCGTGAGCTCGCCGCCGTGCTCGGGGTGAGGTATGCGCACCGCACGGAACCCGGAGATCTGGAGTTTCTCGCGGATACCGTGAACCTTGAATCGATCGTGGACGATGGGCGGGCGGTCGTGACGGTGCACCGCGATGTGTACTGGCCGTTCGTGTGGGTGATCGTGGGGATTCTCGCGTGGGAGGCGTTCGACGCCGCGCGGGCGATCCGCGAGATGAGGGGGCAACGTGTCCGCTAACACGCAGCGCCGATTCACTCGCCGCTTCTGGGTCAGCCTGCCGTTCGTGGTGCTACTCGTCATCGCCGGGGTTGCGCTGAGCTTCCTCTCGATGGCATCAGTATTCGCCCGCAGTGACTATGCTGCGGGGCAGTTCGGCGGTGCCGAGGAGAACTACGCCGTGCAGCGAACGGTCACCAGGTGGTGGCCCGAGACGTGGAAGGCCACCTTCAATGAAGGCACGGCGCAACTCGCACAGGACAAGTTCTTCGTGGCGCGCGGCACCCTCGAGGTGGCGCTCGAGTTGGTACCTCCGGCACCGCCCGCACCCGATGGTCCCGAAGGTGCGCTTGATCCGAACTCGTACGAGTGCATGGTGCGCACGAACCTCTCACTCGCGATCGAAGGCCAGGCGGTCGAGGCCCGCGAGGCCAAGAACCGCACCGAGTCCGTGGCCTTCTACAACGAGGCGCTGGACATGATCGCCCCCTGCACGTCCGACGGCGAGTCCGAGTCCGATGAGGAGGAAGAGTCCGAGGACCAAGACCAGGATCAGGATCAGGATCAAGACCAGGATCAGGATCAAGACCAGGATCAGGATCAAGACCAGGCCGATTCGCAGAGTAGACAGGACCAGATCGAGGAGCGCCAGCAGAATCAGCGCGACGAGACTCGTCAGGACGAGCAAGAGTAACAACGCAACGGGAACGGCAGCGGCCAAGGTCAAGGCGAGGGCGAGGAGGAGAATGAGGGCGGCGGTGGCGGTGGCCAGCAGCAGCCTCAGGATCCTCGCATTGAGGAACTCGAGGAGCGAAACCAAGAGGCGAACGAGAAGGGCGGTCAGTCCGGTGGCGGTGGCGGCTTCGGCGGCGGCCAGAACTGGTGAGCGCGCGTCTGCGTAGCGTGACGACCCTTGGCCTGGGTTCTGCGGCTGCGGCTACGCCTCCGCGCAGAATGACATTGGTACGTGTCCGCGCCAGTGCGGATGCCGCAGGGGTTCCTCTGCCTGGATGACGGCGGTCCCGGCCCGGGGTGGGGCGATTCTCGCTCCCTTTCGGGGCCGCGCCGTCCCTGACCCTGCCACGATCACGATCGAAGGCCCCTGCCAGCCCTCTCTTCGAAGAACGGGTTGCATCTCATGACCAAAGACGCCCCTTTAGTCATGAGATGCAACCATAAGCCCCGAGAAGCCCCTCGGGACACCCCAGGGGGCGGCGTTGCTCGCGTCTCGAGCCCGGCTCGCTGCCATCCAGGCCGAAAATCGCCTGCGAACCCGGTACCTCGCGCGCC
>JAKDIE010000118.1 GCA_030450655.1 Ruaniaceae bacterium | reverse complement strand
CAGGATGACGAAGGGAAGGCAGAGCAGGATGACGAGGGTTGGGGGCCTATCGCTTCAGGTACTTGTCCAGATCGGACTGGAACGCGGCCGGATCGAAGTCCGCGGGCTGCTGCGGGGCACCGAAGACGCTCCCGCTCGGAGTGCCGGCCTGGGGAGCCTCGGCCTCGCGCTGACGCATCTCGATCTCCTGCCGCGCGCGCTTGGCCGGGTTCCCGGACTTGCCCCTCTTCTGCTGCGGTTGCTGCCCCATGCGGCCCTTGGCCTTCTTGCCGCCGCCAGGCATGCGGCCGAGGCCACCCGGGCCCCCCCCCGCGCCCATCTGCCGCATCATGATCTGTGCCTGCTCAAAACGCTGCACGAGCCCGTTGACCTCCGTGACGGTGGTCCCCGAACCCTTCGCGATGCGGGAGCGGCGCGAGCCGTTCAGGATCTTGACGTTCGCGCGTTCGGCCGGCGTCATCGAGCGGACGATCGCCTCGATGCGGTCCACCTCGCGCTCGTCGAAGTTCTCCAGTTGCTCACGCGCCTGCGCCATGCCGGGCAGCATGCCGAGCATCTTCTTCATCGAGCCCATCTTGCGGAGCTGCTGGAGCTGCGAGAGGAAGTCATCGAGTGTGAGATCGCCGGCGACCATCTTGGCGGCGACCTTCTCGGCCTCCTCCTGGTCGAAGGCGCGCTCGGCCTGCTCGATGAGCGTGAGCATGTCACCCATGTCGAGGATGCGCCCGGCCATGCGATCGGCGTGGAATCGCTCAAACTCGGTGAGCCCCTCGCCGGTCGAGGCGAAGAGGACCGGCTGGCCCGTCACGGTGCGGACGGAGAGCGCGGCGCCACCGCGGGCATCGCCGTCGAGCTTGGTCAGCACCACGCCCGTGAAGCCCACGCCATCGCGGAACGCGATCGAGGTGTTCACGGCGTCCTGGCCGATCATCGCGTCCAGCACGAAGAGGATCTCGTCCGGCTGAACGGCGTCGCGGATGCGGATCGCCTGGTCCATCATGTCCGCGTCCACGCCCAGGCGTCCGGCGGTGTCCACGATGACGACGTCGTGCTGGCGCACCTTCGCGTTCTCAAGCCCTGATCGGGCCACCGCGACGGGATCGCCCACCCCGTTGCCCGGCTCGGGGGCCCACACGGGAACACCCGCCCGCTCGCCAACGATCTGGAGCTGGGTGACGGCGTTTGGCCGCTGGAGGTCCGCGGCCACGAGAATCGGTGTGTGCCCCTGGCCCTTGAGCCAATGCGCGAGCTTCCCAGCGAGCGTGGTCTTACCGGCGCCCTGGAGGCCGGCGAGCATGATGACCGTGGGCGGGTTCTTCGCGAAAGCGAGTTCGCGGCTCTCCCCGCCGAGGATCTCGACGAGCTCCTCGTGGACGATCTTGATGATCTGCTGGCCCGGGTTGAGGGCCTGCGAGAGATCGGCGCCTTCGGCGCGCTCGCGCACGCGCGCGGTGAAGGCGCGGACGGCGGGCAGCGCCACATCCGCGTCGAGGAGGGCGCGGCGGATCTCGGAAATCGTCGCGGAGACGTCCTCAGGGGTGAGGCGGCCCTTGCCGCGCAGGCCCTTGAAACTGGCGGTAATGCGGTCAGAGAGAGAGGCGAACACCTACTGGGTTCCTTCCGATCGGTTCAGCTACCAAGGGTAGCGCGTCCCTCGGCGGGTGAGGACGTACACTCAATCCACCATTTGAGGAAAGGCACGATCATCGCAGGTGGACTCGCAGCACTTCTTGACGACATCGCCGCGCTCGCCAAGCTCGCGGCCGCCTCCATCGACGATGTTGGCGCGGCGGCTGGGAGAGCCAGCACCAAGGCCGTGGGCGTGATCATCGACGACGCCGCCGTGACTCCCCGCTATGTAGGAGGCCTCCAACCCGCGCGAGAACTCCCGATCATCTGGAACATCACCAAGGGTTCGCTGCGCAACAAGCTTCTCTTCATCCTGCCCGCGGCCATGCTGCTGAGCATTTTCGCCCCCTGGGCGCTCACCCCCCTCCTCATGATCGGCGGCACGTATCTGTGCTTCGAGGGCGCCGAGAAGATCTGGGAGAAAATCACCGGCCACGAGCCGGAGGCGGCTCCCGCGATCGAGCGTGGACCCGATCAGGAGAAGAAAATCATCGGCGGCGCCGTGCGCACGGACTTCATCCTCTCGGCCGAGATCATGGTGATTTCCCTCAACGAGGTGGCGGAAGAGACCGCGTGGATGAGGCTCGGTGCCCTCATCGTGGTGGCCATTCTCATCACCGCACTCGTCTACGGGGCCGTGGCCCTCATCGTGAAGCTCGACGATATCGGCCTCACCCTCGCCCGCCGCACGAACCCCGCGTCTCAACGCTTCGGCAGGTTCCTCGTCAACGCCATGCCATCGGCCATGACCGTACTCGCGGTGGTCGGCACGATCGCGATGCTTTGGGTGGGAGGCCACATCATCCTGAACGGGACCGGGGATCTGGGATGGAGCTGGATGTACGACGGCGTTCATCACCTCGAGAGTTCCGTTGCGGGATTCATGCCTTTCCTGAGCGGGTTCTTCGGCTGGCTCACGAACACGTTCTTCTCGGCGATCCTGGGCTTCATCGTGGGCTCGATCGTGGTCGGGATCACCCACCTCATTCCGCGGAAGCGTCCGCACTAGCCTCGCCCTGCCTGAAGCCCTAGCTCAGTTCGGCACGCACGGCATCGAGAAGCGCGCCGATCAGCGCCTGGCGCCACGCCGACCACGCCTGTCCACCCACCGCGGCGGCATCAGCCTCGGTGAGCGCCGCGAGAAGCTCCAGGCGCCGGGAGGTCCCCACGATCTCGGCCACCTCCCGCGCCACCTCAGGATCGTGCGGGTCCCGGCTCGTGGCCGTCTCCGAGATCAGCAGGTGATGCCGCACCAGGAACGTCACGTCCTCGATGAGCCGCTCCCATCCCATGCGCGTCAGGATCGGCGCCACCATCGCAGCCCCCACCTCCGAGTGGTCCCCACCTCCGGGGACTTTGCCGATGTCGTGGAGGAGCGCAGCGAGAGCCAGCACCTCGCCGTCGGGCCCGATGGGCAGCCGCGCCCGCGAGAGAGTCTCGACGAGGTGGCGATCGACAGTGTGCCGGTGGATCGGCGAGCGTTGCGGGCGGCCGCGCACGAGCGCCCATTCGGGCAGCCACCGCGTCAGCAACCCCACAAGATCCAAGGATTCGAGCACCGGAACGGCGCGCTCGCCGCCCACGAGGATCGCGAAGAAGTCCCGGCGGGCGCTCTCCGGCCAGGGCACGGGGACATCCGGCGCGGCCCGGAGCGTCTCGAGGGTGGGCGGCGAGATCGGCAGACCGGTGCGCACGGCTACGGCCCCGGCGCGCAGCGGCAGCTGGTAATCGACCACGGCATCCGCCGCGCACACGATCTCGCCCGAATGCTCCACGAGGCCCTCGTCGAGGCTTCGCAGCATGGGTGCTTTGCGCACGCCGCGCACGATCCGGGGCCTGAGCAGCGCCGAGGCGGATGGTGTTCGCAGCGCCCGGCGCGCGTTTCGGATCGTCACATCGAGCGCAGCGGAGACCGTGCGCGCGGCCTCTCCGAGGGTGGACAGGAGCGCGTCCGACGGGGTCTCCGCCGAGGCGATGGCGGCGGGATCCACCTGGATGGCGGCAGCAACGTCGTCGTGCTCGGCAAGCACGAGACGGTTCGAGTGGCGCCTGGTCACGTGGTGCAGTGCATCGCGCACATCGAGTATCGTGCCGATCGCGCGATCCAACTGGCCGTGCGGCCGCTCTGTGAGCCATGTGGCAACGAGGGCGTTGATGACGACGGCGTCCCGGAGCCCTCCGCGTGCCTCCTTAAGGTCCGGTTCGATCAGGTAGGCGAGTTCGCCGAACTTTTCGCGGCGGTGCTCCACCGAGTTCAGCAACTCGGGCAGGCGCCGCCTGGCGTTCTTGCGCCAATCGGCGAGCACAGCGCTCTGCGCGCGAAGCGACACGGACTCATCGCCGGCAACGTGGCGCAGGTCAAGTATTCCGAGGGCTGCGGGGAGATCCGCCGAGGCGATCCGGCGGCACTCCGCCAGTGTGCGTACAGAGTGATCGAGCCGGAGCCCGGCATCCCAGATCGGGTACCACAGCGCGTGTGCGAGTTCGGCGATCTCGCGGCCGTCGTGGAGCAAGACGCAATCGAGATCGGAGGCCGGGCCCGCGTCCCGCCTCCCGAGGGACCCCACTACTGCGAGTGCGATTCCCTCCCCGGTGACGCCCGTGTGCTCGCAGGCCTGGGCGAAGAGGTCTATCAGCGCGGCGTCCACGAGATCCGATAGCTCACGGCGATACGCCGCGCCGTTCTCCGCCAGAGGCATGTCGAGACGGGCGCGTGGCAGGCGGGCGAGAAGCGTCTCGACCGCCGGGTTCTCGTCGCTCCGCGCGGAGCGCAGCGAAGCCGCAGAATCCAGAACCTTTGGCTGAGCGGGGGTTTCTGGATCCTGCGACTTCGCGCAGGATGACGGGGAGTCTTCAGCGCCGGACGGTGTCAGCTCAGTCATCCTGATTCACTCTGATCTCTCAGAGCGCCTCACTGCCGTGCTGCTCGGTGCGCACCCTGATCACGTCGTCGACCGGCGAAACCCAGATCTTTCCATCGCCGATCCGGCCCGACTTCGCGGCGGAGACGATTGCCCCCGTGGCGCCGGCGACGGCGACGTCGTCGAGGACGATCTCGATGCGGATCTTGGGGACCATGTCCACGCGGTACTCCGCGCCGCGGTACACCTCCGTGTGTCCCTTCTGGCGGCCGAAGCCGGACGCCTCCGAGATCGTCATGCCCGTGATGCCGGCTCCCTCGAGAGCCTCCTTCACATCGTCGAGGCGGTGCGGCTGGATGATTGCGGTAATCAGCTTCATGTCTGTTGCTCCCTAACTAGCGTGCGATCGGTTCGTAGGCGGTCTCACGGTGCTCGGCAGAGTCGATACCCGTGATTTCTTCGTTCTCGGCGATGCGCCATCCCATGGTGGCCTTCAGGGCGCTCGCAATCACGAAGGTGACCACGCCGGAGAAGATAACCGCAACGAGAGCAATGAGGATCTGGACAATCAGCAGGCTGATGCCGCCGCCGTACAGCAGGCCACCATCGGTGGCGAGGAAGCCGATCAGGACCGTGCCCACCAGACCACCCACCAGGTGCACGCCCACCACATCGAGCGAGTCATCGAAGCCGAGCTTGTACTTCAGTCCCACCGCGAAGGCGCAGGTAGCGCCGGCGATTGCGCCCAGCGCGATCGCGCCCACCGGAGAGAGCGCGCCCGCCGCGGGCGTGATGGCAACGAGTCCGGCCACGATTCCCGAGGCGGCACCCAGCGAGGTCGCGTGACCGTCGCGGAGCTTCTCCACGAGGA
>JAKDIE010000440.1 GCA_030450655.1 Ruaniaceae bacterium | reverse complement strand
CGGCGTCTTTATCGTTGCCGGTGAGGCTGCGATCAAAGGGATCGTGCCGGATCGGGCGATGGGGCGCGCGCAGGCCGCGAACCAGGCGCGGGACGCGGCACTTGGGCTCGCGGGAGGCCCGCTCGGCGGGGCCCTGCTCGGGGTTGGGGCATGGCTCGTGGCTGCCGCGATGGCCGTGTGTCAGTTCATTGCGCTGGTGACTGCGATGATCCTCCGCCGTGGGGACACCTCCAAGCCCGAGGCCGCCCCGGTAGTGGAGGGGCCGTCGTCGGGCTGGTGTGAGGCAAAGGTGGGCATTGGGTGGCTGCTGCGCCGGCCCGATCTGCGGGGCGTGCTTTTCGTCGCGACGATCATCAATCTCGGCTTCAATGCCGGCATGACCACCGTGATCTATTCGCTCCAACTCGAGGGGCACTCGCCCCAGGAGATCGGCGTGCTCGCCGCTGCGATCTCCGCGGTGATGCTTGTGGGTGCCATTGCGGCCCCGATGGTGGTGGCGCGAGTGAAGGCGGGGACGTTGATCCTCGCGGGGCTCGTGCTGGCGGCGGTGGGAATGCTCGCGTTGAGCCTCGTGCAGTCGATTGCTGGAATCGTGGCGGTCCTCGCCGCGGGCCTACTGCTCATTCCGGGCCTGAATGCAGGGCTGCTCGGCTACCAGGTGGTGGCCACGCCGAGCCGGTTGCTCGGCCGGGTGAACAGTGCATTGGGTGTCACCGTGATGGCGGCGATGCCGCTGGCGCCGATCATTGCCGGGTTTGGCCTGGAATGGGTGGGCCGCACAGGGACCCTGCTCGTGGCGGGAACGATCTGCCTGGTCGCTGCGGGGCTGGCCATTGCCACGCCGTCGATACGCGCGCTCCCGAACGAGTCCGAGTGGGCCGCGCACGCCAGTAAGTTCGCAGAGGAGGCGTGACTGCCCCCGCTGGTGGGGCCGTGCGTGACTGCTTCGCCAGCGAGGCGTGACTGCCCCCGCCGCGGGCCCGCGCATGTCTGGTAAGTCTGGGGTACCCAAGAGCGCTCTTGGGTACCCCAGACTTACCAGACATGAAATGTCGGTGACCTTGGACCTGCCTTCGTCATCCCGCGCGTAGCCGCGGGATCCAGGCTAAGGGTCCTCACGCAACCGAGGCGTCCTGGGTCCTGCGACTGGCGCGCAGGACGACGAGGGAATCATCCGGCGGGCCTGGCTCGCGGGATGCGCGTCGCCGCTTTCGGGGTGCCTTCAGGTGTTCTTCGGCCCGGATGACGGCGGGCTGACCCATGGCGAGTCGATCTCGCTCCCTTTCGTGCATGTGGTTGGCGGTGTGTGACCGTTTTGGTGCGACTTGGGCATGTGCGCGGCTGCCACTGACCGTGTGCGGTCATTCACTGCCAGGTGAGGCCGCATTCCGCTTCGAAACGGTCATTCACTGCCTAGTTGGCGGCGCTTGCCGCCTGCTGCTCTGCGACCTGGCGGCGCACGTCCTCCATGTCGAGATCCCGCGCGCCCTGAATGAGTTGCGTGAGTTGCGACTTGGGCAACGCCCCGGGCTGCGAGTACACGAGGATTCCATCGCGGAACACCATCAGCGTGGGGATTGAGGTGATCTGGAAGTTCATCGCG
>JAKDIE010000439.1 GCA_030450655.1 Ruaniaceae bacterium | reverse complement strand
GATCCTGGTTCCCGTGGTGGTCGCATACGCCAAGTGGATCGGCCCCAAGATCGAGGACCAGGTGATCCCGGAGATCCGCGAAGCCGTCTTCGGTACCGCTGAAGAGTTGGGTGCCGACGAGGTCATCACGTACGATCCCGCGGCAGCGCTCGGAGAGACGCCCGAGGGGCAGAAGCCGCACAAGATCTCCGCGCTCTTTGCGGCCATTCCGCTCATCGTCCCGCTGCTCCTGATCGTCCTCAACACGGTGACGACGTCCATCGATAAGGATGCCCAGGGCGCACTGACCGGTGAGTATGTTGCCTCGGGCTGGGTTGTGCCGTTCGCCTTCCTCGGCCACCCCGTGGTGGCGCTCATGATCGGAATGGTCATCGCCGTCTACGGGCTCCTGCCCCGTTGGACGCCTCGCAACAAGGTGCACGGTTGGCTCAGCGAAGCCGGTTCGGCCGCTGGCGTGGTCCTGCTCATCACCGGTGCCGGTGGCGCATTCGGTCAGGTACTTCGTGACTCCGGTGTTGGTCAGGCACTCGCGGATGCCGTTGCGGCCACGCCGCTGCCAGCCTTCCTGGTTCCCTTCGTGATCGCCTCATTCGTGCGAGTGGCTCAGGGTTCGGGCACGGTCGCCATGATCACGGCCGCATCCGTGACGGCGCCGCTGGTCACCACGATCGGCGTGGACCCACTCCTCGCGGCGATGGCCTGCGTCTCCGGCGCCATGCTGTTCAGCTACTTCAACGACTCGTTCTTCTGGATCGTCACCCGATTCACAGGACTTGAAGGCACTGCTGCAATCAAGGGCTGGTCCGGTATGACGACCTCGCTCTGGGTTGCCACGATTCCGTTGCTGTTCATCCTCAACCTGATTGTCTGATCATGGCCGAGATACTGATTGCTGCTGACGATCTAACGGGCGGAAACGCCTGCGCCGCGGGGTTCGCCCGCGAGGGTCTGCGTGCCGTCACGACCGCCTTGACTGGCGCCACCGAGTCGATCCCTGACTTCGGCGACCGGTTCGACGCGATCGTGATCACCACGGATTCGCGCCACTTCACTCCTGAGGCCGCCGATGCCGTCACTCGGTCCGCGGTGCGGGCCGGCTGGCCGGCCCGACTGCTCGGTTGCCGCATCGACACGACGCTTCGCGGAAACGTGGGCCCCTCTGCCGCGGCGCTCATCGACGAGGTGCGGAAGCTCTCGGGTGAGCGGACGGTGGGGCTCTGCATCGCGGCCTTCCCGCAAGCGGGCCGCGTCACCGTGGAGGGGCGCCAACTCCTCAACGGTAAGAGGCTCGAGTTCACCGAACTGGCACGTGATGTCAGGACGCCCATCCGGACGTCGTCGGTCCAGGAGGTTCTCTCCGAGAAGACGGGCCTGACGACGGCGCTGCTCCCGCTTCACATTGTCTCGGGGACAAAGGAAGGGCTTGTTGAGGAGATCCAGCGCCTCCTGGAGCAGGACGATCTCGATGTGATCGTCTCCGACGCCCTCATGCCGGAGCACATCGACGCCGTCGCACAGGCGGCCGTCGAGGCGGCTCCGGACGTGCGCTGGGTTGGCATCGATCCTGGCCTCGTAGCATCTACTCGTTCCCACCCGATGGGCGGT